>JAQCER010000884.1 GCA_027618625.1 Verrucomicrobiota bacterium | reverse complement strand
TGGATCGGCACTCCGTATTCCTTAATGCGCTCGATGATGGCACGCGCGCCGAAAGCCGTGGCCTCGATCAGGGCGCGATAGATTTCTGCCTGCGTGGTGTAGAGCGTCTGGCCTAAAAGAAGTCCTGTGAGGCGCTGGTCTACGAGAATCGTTCGGTTGCCATTGTTCCAGTCGAGCGCAAGCAAGCCGGACGCGCCGGGCTTCAATGCGGATGCCTGATCCGTCAATGCGGCGTGCAGTGTGTCGTCGCCTTTGCAGATGCCTTCAACCCACCACTTGAAAATATCTCCTACCGCCGACTGGCCAGCTTCGATTCCGTAATAACCCGGAAGAATCGCGCCCTTTACGATGCCGCAGATGCCTGGGATATCGGCAATTTCTTTGTCTGCGGAAACGACGCCGCAGTCGCAGGTGGAAGTGCCGATCACCTTGACCAGCGTGCCTTCGTCCACTCCGCAGCCAATGGCGCCGTAGTGCACGTCGAACTCGCCGATGGCGACGACGATTCCCCCTGGAAGTCCGAGCTTTGCTGCCCACTCGGGGCAAAGGTGACCTGCGGGAACGCTGGCGTCGTGCGCTTTCCCGTAGAGACGATCCCGCAGTTCAGCGAGTTTGGGATCCAATGCAGAAAGGAATTCTTTGTCAGGCAGGCCGTTCCATTCGTCGCAGTAGAGGCCTTTATGACCCGCAGCGCAGATGCCGCGTTTTACTTCAAGTGGATCCGTGATGCCGCAGAGCAAGGCAGGAACAAAATCGCAAAGTTCTACCCAACTGTAGGCAGCATCGAACACTGCTGCATCGACGTTGAGGCAATGCCAGACTTTTGCCCAGAACCATTCAGAGGAATAGGTGCCGCCGATTTTCGCCAGATATTCAGGGCGCATCTTAGCGGCAGTGGAAGTTATTTTCGCTGCCTCATTGATCGAAGTGTGATCCTTCCACAGCCAGCACTCTGCATTGGGATTCCCGCGGAATGCATCCTGCAGGGCTAGCGGATGATTGTGCTTGTCGACGGGAATCGGACTGGAACCTGTGGAGTCGACGCCAATGCCGATAACCTGATCGGCGCTGAATCCATCCGTGCCCGCTGCTTCAGCGAGGGCTCCGATGACTGAGGTCCCGATTCCAGAAATGTAGTCGCCCGGATGCTGGCGCGCCAGATTGTGATCGCCGGAATCGAGCAAGATTCCCTGCTCGCCGGACGGATAGTTGTAAACGTGCGAACCGATTTCCGCTCCATCGCTGGAGCGAACCACTATCGAGCGCACAGAGTTCGTGCCGTAATCAATTCCAATGGTAAAGGCCATGGCGGGCGTTATGGCAGAGACTTCAATAGGTTGCAACACGAAGTTGCCCGCGGAACCCAACAAGGAGGGGCGGACTCCGATCCGCCCTGCGATTGCAGCAGTGGTGGGAGAGTGGCAATCCTGTGACTTGTCACCAGGCGCGAAATGTTACATCCTGTCGATCGATGAATCGACGCCAATTTCTCCAGACATCTACCGCTGCTGCGGCCGGATCGACATTTTCGTTGCCAAATGTTGTGGCCGCCCTTGGGCCGCTGGAGCTCCGGCCAGCAATGCCCATCGGGCTTGCCGCTCCAGAGAAGGAGCTGCCCGGAACGGCATCGCTGAAGGTTGCGAATCCTGCGGAGGTGAAGATTCTTCAGCTCACGGATGTTCACTTTTTTTGTGACCGCGATACGCTCGGTGAGAAAGCGGACCAGCAGACGCTGGATGATTTCAAGCGCCTGGTCGACTTGCACAAGCCTGAGTTGCTGGCGGTGACGGGGGATCTCTGGCATGACAATCCGGACCAGAGGGGAGCTGAGTTTTCTGCCTGGGCAATCGAAAAGGTGTCATCGTTAGGGATTCCATGGCTGTTCACTTGGGGAAATCACGACGAGCTGGATGACTACGCCGCAGCGCAGGTGGCTCTAACGGAAAGTGAACGATGCCTCTATCGCGGTGGGCATTCCGGGGGCAACTACGAGGTGAAGCTCACTGACAAGGACGACAGCGTGATCTGGCAGATGGTCTGCCTCAACACGACGAACCAGGGAGTGCAGGATGCTCAGGAAAAATGGCTGACAGCTCGTGCGGCGGATGAGGGGCGGCCACGAACGGATGCGTTTTGTTTCCTCCACATTCCGATTATCGAATACCATCGCCTTTGGCACGCAGGCAAATGCCGCGGCCTGCAAAGGGAGGAAGTCTGCACTTATGGTGAGGATGGCAGCGCCTTCTCAAAGCTGGAAAAACTGGGCGGAATCAAAGCGTGTTTTTGTGGGCACGATCATGTCAATGACTACGGAGGATCGCGAGACGGAATCGAACTCGTCTACGGACGTGCTTCAGGGCATGCTGGCTACGGGGGTGATGAAGTGCGCAAAGGCGGCAAGCTGATCACCTTGAATACTGTCGATGGAAGTTATGCCTGGAAGTCGGTATTTGCTGACGGGACTTCATGGATTCCCAGTGCCTGATTCAAACTCTAAACTAGTCACTAACTGCTCTTTCCAGGCTGAGATTTAGGCGTCTGGCAGAAGGAACAGGGCTACAGCGGCAAAGTGGAAAGCGCTGCCAGCTAGGACGAATACGTGCCAGATTGCATGGAAATACGGTTGGTGGCTGCGCGCGAAAAAGTAAGTGCCTCCGGTGTATGCGAGTCCGCCGGCAACCAGCAACAGAAAC
>JAQCER010000883.1 GCA_027618625.1 Verrucomicrobiota bacterium | reverse complement strand
AACAAAAACATAATTTTTGGGAACCGAGTTTTGTTCCTCTCGTCGCCAAGAGTGCAGATGTCACCGAAATCCCATTTTTGAATCTTCCAAAACGAAAGAATGGAGAACGAGTTGGTATTAGGGTGACGCTTGATTTAGATGTGCAAAGAAATTTCTCTATGTCAGACTGTAACTTTGTTTGGAAATTTTAAAATTTATGTCGATAGCTGCATCCAGCCGGAAGATGTCCGAACTCTTTGTGAAGGCCGCGGAAATCGCCGGAGCTTCTGATACTGAAAAAGTTGAACACATTGTGGTCGAGGCTGCAAAGGGGCAACGCTCGGTGATTGATGACATTCTCGATTCCCAGTTGGTGAACGAGGAAATCTTCCTTGAGCAACTGAGTCGGGAGATGGGAATGGAGTGGGAGCCCGAGTTGAGTCCGAAGAATGGCCGTCGGCTGAAACAGGTTTGTCCGGGCAAGGTGGCGATCAAGCACTGTATGTTGCCGCTTTGGGCAGGGACGGAGGCTCCGCTGGATGACGATGAAGGACTGGACGGCGTCCCCGCCGACGAGGCCCATGTCAGCGGTGTCCGCGAAGATGCTGCCGTTTCAGCCGAAGATCCGGTGGACAAAGGCCCTGAGAGGCTGTGCATCGCCACCTACGATCCTTTCAATTTGATTGCCAGGCAGGCAGCTGGCCAGGGCATCGGCCTGCCGATCCAGTGGAAAATGGCGTCGCGCACACGCATTATCAACAGTATCCAGAAGCTGTATGGTGTTGGCGCTAACACATTTGATGCGATTCTGGCTGGTCGCGGTAACGCTGAAGAATGGTCCGACGAGAAGGAAGACAAGACCGACCTTGACGAGGACGACGAAGAGGCATCGGTGGTCAATTTTGTGAACCAGCTGATTCGTCAGGCGCTGGATCAGAGGGCGACGGACATTCATGTCGAGCCGCTGGAAAACACCCTGCGTGTGCGTTACCGGATCGATGGACTTTTGCAGGATGTGCCTCTGCCTGAGAATATTAAGGCGCTTCAGTCAATGGTGATCGCCCGTCTGAAGATCATGTCCCGCCTGGACATTGCTGAGCGCCGATTGCCGCAGGACGGACGCATCGCGCTGGAGATGGACGGCAGCCCGATCGACGTCCGTGTCGCGACGATTCCCACGGTGGAAGGCGAGAGCGTCAGCCTTCGTCTGCTGAACCAGCAGAAGTTCACACTGGATAAGCTGGGGATGATCCCAAAGATCCGTAACACCATCGATGCGCTGCTGAAGATGTCGAACGGCATCATTTTGATTACCGGCCCGACGGGTAGTGGTAAATCGACCAGCCTCTACACTTTCCTCACGGTTCTGAACACGACCGAGACTCGAATCGTGACGATTGAGGATCCGGTCGAGAACAAGCTTGAAGGCGTCATGCAGATCGCGGTGAAGCCAGAGATCGACCTTACCTTTGGCCGTGGACTGCGCAGTATTCTGCGTGGTGATCCGAACATCGTAATGATCGGTGAGATGCGTGACCTGGAAACTGCAGAGATCGCGGTGCGCGCCTCGCTCACGGGTCACCTGGTGTTCAGCACCCTGCACACAAACGATTCGATTGGCGGGATCAGCCGACTCATCGACATGGGTGTGGAGCCATTCCTGGTTTCTGCATCGGTGCGGGCGTTCCTTGCGCAACGACTCGTGCGCAGGCTTTGCAAGAATTGCCGGATCGAAACGGTGATTCCGCCAGAGAAACGCATTCCGATCGGATTCCCGCTGGATCTCCCCGGGCAGGCCTACGCTGCGAAACCCGTGGGCTGCGATCGCTGTCACCACAGTGGATTCAACGGGCGACTGGCCATCTACGAGATCTGCGTGCTCAGCAAGGACATTCAGGATCTGATCGTGAAACGCGCTACAGTTGCAGATATTTTGAAGCAAGCAATCGCTGAGGGCTTCATCAACATGCGCCACTACGGGTTCTGGAAAGTGATGGAAGGCGAAACGACGCTGGAGGAAGTGATCAGCGCGACCACCACGGAATTCACCATGGAGGACTAGGAACTTAGAAAAAGGGAACGAAACGTGGCACTATTTCTTTATCAGGCACTGAAATCAGACGGCTCGACCGCTACCGGCGAAGTCGATGCACCGGATCGCACCACTGCGTTCCGCAAGCTCGATCGCCAGGGCTTGCAGCCGATCGCCTTGAATCTCAAAGGCGATGCCGCAGCAGCAAAGCCAGCCAAGGCGTCAAAGAACGGTAATTCCAGCGACAACGGAAAAGCCTTGGCCAAAGCCGCCAGAAGCGAACGGGTGCGCAAGGCGGACAAACGCGAAGCTGCTGCCGCTGAGCCAAAAGAAGTCAGCAAGAAAGTGAAGGGTGACGCCATGGCCAACGGCCCGATTCGCCTGAAGCGCGGCCAGATCGTAATGTTCACCGAAGAACTGAGTGATCTCCTCGGAGCTGGCGTGCAGCTCGAGCCCGCCCTGAAGATCATGGAGAGCCGCGATGAGCTTTCCAATTTGAAAATCGTCACCCAGATGCTGCGCCAGCAAGTGCGGGACGGAACCAGTTTCTCGCAAGCTCTGCGCAATGCTTCACCGAGCTTTGGTGACCTGTACACGAATATGGCAGCGGCTGGCGAGATCAGCGGTGCCCTGCCAACCATTCTCCGGCGCCAGGCCCAGTATCTGGTGACAGTGGCCGAGCT
>JAQCER010000882.1 GCA_027618625.1 Verrucomicrobiota bacterium | reverse complement strand
TCAAATCCAGACTGGCACTGAAATCCATCGTGGAGGCTTGCCGCTCCCACCAGAGATCGGAGAAAGATGAATTTGTCTGCAATCGAGGCCACCTTGGGCATCAATTCCGTGACATGAAACCCAGGGATTTTTGTCCGAATGGAACCGAATTCTCCACGGAATTCAGATGGTGCATCTGGTTTAGGATCAATAAGATCCATTTGTGGAGGACCGCCATCCAGATGGATATTGATGATCGCTTTCTGGGAACTTCCAGTTCCGGCAACCGACTCCGCATGCAAAAGGTTTGCGAGAGTCATCCCGCCGATTCCCATGGCCCCTGCCTTTAAAAAACTGCGACGAGAAACTCCGTCGCAGTGGCGCACTCGGTTCCCATAAAAGTTCAGCATGGCAGAAGGCTAAGGGATTCTGGATGGAGTGGCAATTGGCAATTGGCGATTGGTGATTGGCAATGGCTGGGGATGGCAGGGATGGCAATGGCTGGGTTCGATGCAAGGTTCGCCGTCCTGCTACGTTGCGAGGTTGTTCTTGCAGAGATCACTGATCAGGCATCATGCTCATGCCCAGGCGCAGTAACACGCCACAGCTTGACCCATGAACCAAACCTCTCTTCTCCAATTCTCTCAGTGTGCTCTCACCTGTATTGCGCTTGTGTTGTGCCCGAGTGATGCATTCAGCGATGATTCGAAAAACGCGGATTGGTCGGAGTATCTCGGAGGCAAGGGGCGGAACCTGTATGCTCCGCTCGACCAGATCAATCGTGACAACGTTGCGCAACTGGAAGTGGCATGGACCTACGATACCGGGGAGAAAGGCGAGTACCAGGCGAACAATCTGATTGTCGATGGAGTGCTGTTCACGCCGTCGCAGTCGAGGCGTGTCATTGCTCTAAATGCGGCTACGGGCAAAGAGCTCTGGCAATGGGATCCTGCCAAGGAACGATCAGGTGGCGGTGGTGGACGACAGCGTGGACTCGTCTACTGGCAGAATGCATCCGGTGGTGAGCAGCGCCTGTTTACGGCAATAGGAGGTTTCCTCTTTGCTCTCGATCCAAAGACGGGAGAGCTGATCCGCGAATTTGGCGAGGCCGGATCGATCAATCTTGGTTCGTCCTTGAACACCCCCGGCGTCGTTTACAAAGATCTCCTGATTCTTGGCGGGGTCGGTGGAGTGGGAGCTGTGCGGGCGTTCGATGTTCGCACTGGCGAGCAGCGCTGGATCTTTCACTTGATACCCCGGCCGGGAGAAGTGGGACATGACACCTGGCCGCCGGATGCCTACAAGACGGCCACGGGTGTCATGCCGTGGAGTGGGCAATCGCTCGATGAGGAACGCGGCATCGTCTATGTCGCGACCAAAACCGCTGAGCCCGATTTTTACGGAGGCAAACGTCATGGCATGAACTTATTCGCGAATTGTGTGTTGGCACTCAACGCGGCGACTGGCGAGCGCATCTGGCATTTTCAAATCGTCCATCACGATCTGCTGGACAAAGACCTGCCGTGTCCGCCGGTGTTGCTGACGGTGACGCACGACGGGCAGAAAATCGACGCAGTCGCGCAGGGCACCAAGCACGGGCGGCTTTTCGTGTTCAATCGTGTGACCGGTGAGCCGCTCTGGCCGATCGAGGAGCGGCCCGTTCCGCAGTCGGATCTGGTGGGAGAGCAAGCGTGGCCAACCCAGCCATTTCCTACCAAACCACCACCTCTGATGCGGCAGAATTACACCGAAGAGGATGCCTCTAACATTTCGCCAGAGACCCACCAGCTGACGCTTGATCGCATCCGTGCCTCACCTAACATGGGGCCGTTCCCAGCGCCCAGCTTGAATGAGACTGTCATGTTCCCGGGATTTGACGGCGGGATGGAATGGGGCGGTGGCGCTGCCGATCCAGATGGCATCTACTATGTCAACGTCAACGAAATGCCCTGGCTGCTACAGATGGTGGAGACACGCCGGGCGGATGGCTCTCCGCTGGTGCCAGGCGAAAGCGACTACATGTTGTACTGCGGTGCTTGCCATGGTCTGGATCGGAAGGGCAATGCTGCTGCGGGCTTTCCGCCACTGCTGGATGTGGACAAACGCAAGACGCACGAGGAGATCGAACAGGTCACGCGCCAGGGCAAGGGACGCATGCCCGGTTACGCGACCATGCCAGAGGCGCAGCGTGCCGCCATATTGAACTATGTGCTGAACAACGTCGGAGCCGGCAAGGAAACGCCAGCAGAAACTGAGGGGAAAGCAGAAAACGGCATCCCGCAGTATGGCTTCGGCGGATTCCGGCGATGGCTCGATCCTGAAGGCTATCCGGCGATCAAGCCTCCGTGGGGGACATTGAACGCAGTGGATTTGAACACCGGGGAGATCAAGTGGAAGGTAACGCTGGGCGAATATCCCGAACTGACGGCACGCGGAATCCCACCCACGGGCACCGAGAACTACGGCGGGCCGCTGGTGACTGCGGGCGGCCTCATCTTCATCGGTGCCACTGCCGACGAGACCTTCCGGGCCTTCGACAAAGAAACGGGAAAAGTTCTCTGGCAGACCAAGTTGCCCTTCAGTGGCACCGCCACCCCCAGCACCTATAGGATCAACGGCAGGCAATACGTCGTCATCTCCGCCGGCGGAGGCAAGTCCGGACGCCCAAGCGGCGGCAGTCTGGTAGCCTTTGCCCTACCGTTGCCAAAGGAAAACT
>JAQCER010000881.1 GCA_027618625.1 Verrucomicrobiota bacterium | reverse complement strand
ATCGTAGTTAAAACTGTGACGGAAGAAATAGGCGATCGCGCCAAGTTCCATGCGTTGCCCATATGGAGAGGTAAGATCGTCCCCAGCCCGCTCAGCATAAAGAACACCTTTGCCCGTAAGCCACGCGCTGTCGTCAAACCCGATCGCGTTCCAGTTGGCTGGCGGCGCGGCCCCGGATTGCTCATACTTCCAGTCAGAGTCGAGCGCTATGACCGCGAAATCTCGTGGCTCTGATCCCGTTCCACCGGGAGTGCCGCCTACCGTCTCGCTATGCGTCCAATTGCCCGGACTTGAGTCCGCCGTCTCCTGGTTGATCTTCACTAGCGTTGCACCAGAACCGTCGGGCCCCACCGGCCAGTCTCCGCCATCGCCGTAGGCAACCCGTTCCATCACGCGCTCGTTGTTGTTAACGATCCGCAGTTCCTCCCCAGCATTGTTCAAGCGCCCTTCCCAGGGCCCCAGCGCCCCTCGTCCCGCCAGCGATGCGTGAGCAGGATCCAGCGCTATCAACAGGTAGCCACGGCCCGGAATAATTGTCCCTTCTGCAAAGCGGTAGTCGACCCCCCCCTCAATACGCCAGCGCGAAACATCGACATCCACTCCCATCAAGCTGTGCAACTCAATCCACTCTGTGTCCTTAGACTCATCGACCGGATTGTAGTGAATCTCATTGAATACGACGATGCTGTCAGCAGCACCCATGGCAGTACCGCGAGCCACGATGGAGCAGAGAACGAGAACGAGGAAAACGATTGGGGGTGATTTGATCATTTGCAGGAGTCCGTGAAGGTCTCACTCATTCTAGAACTTTCCCCGTCCCGCAACAAGCCCCGATCACTCGGATTGCAAAGCGGCTCAGGAAAATAACACCAAAAAGCCATTTGACAGCACTAGACGACTGGTCTACTCGTGGTCACAGGTGGCCACGCCAACGACCAAAGAGCGGATCCTGGATGCCGCAGAAGAGATCATGCTGACGAAGAGTTTTCACTCGGTCGGCCTGAATGAGATTCTGCGCGCCGTAAATGTCCCAAAGGGTTCGTTTTACCATCACTTCGAATCGAAAGAGCAATTTGGCGTGGAGCTGTTGAAGCACTACATGGCCGATGCCAGCGCCTACAAAAGACGCATTCTTCTGTCCACGGAAACTGAAGCAAATGCTCGGCAGCGGCTGTTGACTTTTCTCGAATCGAACATCGCCCGCTTTCTGGAATGTAACGGAAAATGCCCGTGTCTCGTGGTAAAACTGGCATCGGAAGTGGCGGACTTCAGCGAGCCTATGCGGCAGGTTCTCGCCGACGGCCATGAAGAATGGGCTCGAATCGCCGAAGCAATGATCCGGGAAGGAATCGCCAACGGAAATATTCACCCGGATGTGGATCCGAAATCAGCTTCAAGGTTGTTCGGCAGCCTCTGGATGGGTGCGATGCAGCACGCCGCAATCGCTCGAAATGCCGAACCTCTGCGGGATGCCCTCGATTTCATCGCTACAAAACTTCTACCAGAGCCGTGATCCCTCTCAAATTCCACCAAAATTAACCCGACCGGTCTAATTGATTGATGCCATAGAACAAAAAACACCATGCACTCTATCGATCTTACTCAACGTCCTCCCCGCAGTGCTCGCGTCCGTCTTGGCGGCTACGTCATCTTGCCCCGCCTGCTCGACAAGTGCCGGGCAGAAATCGCCGGAAAGGTTGGCGACTACCACTACGATTGTCCGCTCGACCGGCGTTTCTTCGAATTCGCAGGAATCGATGCGGCAGCCCTCAAAGCAGAAATTGCCAAAGGCATCGGCGATGGCGAAGCCATTGCCTGGATCACCGCGAACGGGAGGAATAAGCGCGAGGAATGGGAGATCGCCCAATGGTCTGCCTTCCGTGAAGGGGTTGCCCCAGCGGACAATGAAAGCCGGAAGTTCATCAACGAACAGGCTGCCGCTGCGGGAGCAGCAGAACGGGAAGACATCGCCACATGGTTCGACTTCCTCGACCTCGATGATCACGTCACCTTTGGCGGCAAGGCCTGAACTGACAGCAACACAAAGATGAACCAACCACACTGACAAACCACTATTCTAACCATGAACACCCTTGAAGCCATTTACCAGAGGCGATCGATCAAACAATTCGACCCCGAGCACACACTAACGCAGGAAGAGGAAACCAGGCTGCTTGAAGCGGCAATCCAGGCACCAACCAGTTTCAACATCCAGCACTGGCGATTCGTGATCGTTCGCGACCCAGCCTTGCGGGAAAAGATCCGCAAGGAATTCGGCAATGATCAAGCGCAAATGACAGACGCCTCACTGCTAGTCATCATGACCGCTGACACCAAGGCCTGGCAGAAAGATCCGGCACGCTACTGGCGGAACGCACCGAAAGCGGTCGCAGACTTGCTGGTCGACTGGATGGGCCCGTTCCATGAGGGCCGTGAATGGCTGCAACGCGACGAAGCACAGCGATCGATCGGCATGGCGATGCAAACGCTCATGCTGGCCGCCAAGAGCATCGGCTACGATTCCTGTCCCATGATCGGCTTCGACATCGATGCCGTAGCGAAGCTGATCAATCTGCCCGACGATCACGTGATGGGCCCGATGGTAGCAATCGGCAAAGGCACAAAAGATGCATGGCCCAAGCCGGGACAACTACCACTCAGTGAAGTCGTCGTGGAAAATGGATTCAGCTGAGCG
>JAQCER010000880.1 GCA_027618625.1 Verrucomicrobiota bacterium | reverse complement strand
AGATCAGTTAAGATCAGTTGGCCCCTGGATTGGGGTCAACGTCAATTGGAATAGAAAGCTGCGGGAAGTCTTTCAGAGTGAGCATAAAGACCAGGCCGTAGTCCGATTCTCCACGCCGGCTGTCACGAATGACGGCGCCAGCGGAAGCGGTCCAGCTGTTGAGGTCGCGGTGGATGCTGTACTGCTGCGTCTCGAGTGTTCCGTCTTCCACTTCGTAGCGCTCGTAAAGGCTCAAACCCCAGTTGTCATTGATGCGGGCGTAGGCGCGAAAGTCAATGAGGTCACTGTCCTCAAAGAATGGATGATCCTGAAGATAGCGGTGCCCAATCGACATCTCAAAGTTGCTGGTGGGCATCCATGTCAAACGGGTATTGGCTTCAGTGAAGCTCTCCTCCCCCCCAGCGAAGGGCAATTGCGCGCCCAGATCGAGTCGCAGCCAGGGCAGCGGGTTCCACTGGATATTGTTGTGGAGGTTGGAGAAGTCGCGATCGTATTCAGGATCTTCGATGAAGGTATCGATCCATGTATTCACCGCCAGCCATGGATAGGCGTTTTCGTTTCGCTTGGTGTAAAATCGGTTGTACATCCCGGTGCGGACAATGGTCCAGCTGTTCAAGTCGTCGATTGCGGTGAACTCTGGCACGTCCAGGGGTCTTGGCCGCGTCGAAGGCACGAGATGATCGATCCCCTTGAAGACATCACCAACATCGTCGGTATCGGTGAAGGAGAGCTGCACATAAGGCTGGAACACGTGCTTGATCTCCTCGACTCCCAAACTGGGGATCTGGACTCCCGGATAGATTTTCGAAAATTTGCCGGAGGCCTCGATCCCAGCGTGAAAGATTCCCCTGCCATCAGTGGCGGGCTGTGGGCCGTCGATGTTTGAGTAGGCCACGTAACCAGCACCAGCTCGCGGGGTCAGTGACAGCCAACCTCCGTAGGTACGGGGCAGCGACAGCTCGTGATAGGTCTGGAAGCGGGTGAAGGCGGAGTCGGCCAGAATCGAATTCAGATCGTCCAGCATGTCGTTGGTTGCTGCCACATCGATGAGCAAGTCGGAATTCGGATCGGCGGCCTCCCGAAGGTTGCCCTCCAGCTTCCTCACGCGATTTCTGGTTTCTCTTTCGTAAGCATCCGCCAGATTCTCTGACAAAATTCCGAAGCTGTTCGTGCCAGTATAGAAAACCCCTGAGTTCCACAACGGGTGGCGGACGAAATCGAGGGCAATTTCTGGGCTCCGCGTGTCGGTCTGGAAAAAATCGTTGATGTCGAAGCGGCCCATGATGCTCAGCTCGGCATTTTTGAACTGCTTTACCACGTTGACGATGTTGTCCGGCTGCGGATCGATGAGAAATTCACCGGGAAAGAAATCCTGATAAAAGAACTCGTCGCTCAACTTGTTCATGTCGATATCGACGTAGAACGTACTTTCCTCAGGCCCGGGCAGGTAAATCCTGTGCTGCAGGTTGATTCGATAGCGTCCGTCTTCGACTTCGCTGCGATCCTCGGAAGTGCCGCGAATCGTTTGCAGGGGATCTGTGTCCTGCGCGTAGTAGGCCTGGAACTTGCCGAAGTTGGGATTGTCGCGGAATCGACGGGAGATGAGGTCGATACCACCGGCGACTCCTCGTTCACTGCGCAGATCCAAGCGATAGGTCAGGAGACTGTGATCACCGAGAAGCTGTCCATACTGGTTGTTAAGGAATGCCCCCCAGTTACTGCGGTAGCCGGGTGTAAAGCGATAACCAAGCTCCTCGTCGAATGCCTGCGTGATTTTTGGAAAATAGAATACCGGTACATCCCCGACGTATGCCTTCACATGCTTCATGACCACGCGATCGTCGGGGTAAATCTGCATCTCCCGTGCGTGGAGGTGATAGTCGAAATCGGCATTATCGTGAGTGGTAAAGGTGGCATCCTGCAGATTGACCACCGAAATGTCGCGCGTCGCCGTATCAAAATCCCCGGCCTCAAAATAGATGGGTTCAATGGTACTGCGCAACCGGGCGGCGTCGATTTCCCCGCTCTGGGTATCATAAACGGCGGACTCGCCACGATACACGAAGCCGTCGTCCTTGTAGATAGAGACGTCCCCGTCAGCGTAAATTTTCTTGTCCGCCGAGTCGAATCGAATCTTATCAGCAAAGATCTCTGCAACCGTTGACTTGATGTGAACATTGCCGTTCAGAGTAACATTCCCTGTCGCAGAATCGAAATCCGTCCCACCGTCGTGCTCGATTTTTTCGAGGCCGAATTTCTCCTGAATCGAGGAAAATTGTTCGAACGCGCCGAATTCGTCTTGGGCGACGGCCGCAGCTTCCTGCACCTGCCCACCGGCCGAACTGCCGAATTGGTCCTCGAACTGGGACATCTCGTCCGCCGATTGTGCGGACACAGGAGACGCTGACCCAGCGGTCAGGGCCAGTAGCGAAAGCCATCTCTGTAAGATTTTTTTGGTCAAAACTGGGCTATAACGTGTTGAAATTGACCGAAGCACAAATCTGTGACCGATTATTCAACGATCCGAATAATCAATCGTTATTAAAAAGTTGCGGCTCAGTTCTGCTGCGATTGTAGCAAAAGAGTTGCAGCAATGTAAGGAGAAAACGCACCGAGTGACGTTTTTCACAGGGCTTACGCATGAGGAGTGGATGGTATTGTGGCAATTAGGGAAAATCGAAAGAGCGGATCGAGAGC
>JAQCER010000879.1 GCA_027618625.1 Verrucomicrobiota bacterium | reverse complement strand
CGCCACAGTTCACCGCGGCCCGATCCAATTGTCATCAAGAAATATGCCGGGTACGCAACATCGATTTTCGTCCTGGGCTGGGCATCGGGCGGTCTGATCTTTGGTTCACTGGGGGACAGGTATGGCCGGGCCAAGATGCTGACAACGACGGTGCTGTTGTATTCGGTATTCACCGGGCTTTCGGCGCTTTCCCGGGGCTGGATCGACTTTGCAGTGTATCGATTTATCACCGGACTTGGAGTCGGAGGCGTGTTCGGGCTGGCGGTGGCGCTGGTGGCCGACTCCTTGCCGGGCCATGCGCGGGCGGCGGCTCTGGGGCTTCTGCAGGCTCTCTCTGCTGTCGGCAATATCGCCGCCGGCCTGATCAGTATGTGGATGGGTAAGCTGGTGAGTTCGGGAGCGCTCACGGCGGACAGCTCTTGGAAGCTGGCGTTTCTTTTCGGTGCGATTCCAGCCTTTCTCTGCGTGTTCACTCAGTCTCGGCTCAAGGAACCGCAGAAGTGGGTGCAGGCGCGCGTTTCCAGTCGGGCTTTGGGCCGTACCATGGGTTCGTATCGCAGTCTTTTGGGAGAAGCCCGCTGGAGGCGTCCGGCGCTCCTGGGAATGTTGCTGTGTATTAGCGGTGTTATCGGCCTCTGGGGCATCGGATTCTTTTCTCCGGAACTGGTCGGCGATGTGATTACAATATCCTTGCGCGAAAGCGGTCTAGCCAGTGACGAGATTGCCGGAGCGGCGGCGAAGTGGAAGGGGATCAATGGGATCGTTCAGAACGTGGGTGCCTTTCTTGGGATGCTCGCGTTCGCTTGGTTTGCACAGCGTTGCGGCAGAAAGCCGGCATTCACTATCGGCTTTCTCGGAGCCCTGGTGGCGACCTGGGGATACTTTCAGTTTTTCAATGGCGTAGCCGACATCTGGATGAGCGGCGTCATGGGCTTTTTCCAGCTGGGCCTGTTCGCTGGATTTGCCATCTATTTGCCGGAGCTGTTTCCGACACGGCTTCGAAGCACCGGCACCAGTTTCTGTTATAACGTTGGGAGATTTCTCGCTGCGAGTGGGCCATTTACGATGGGCCTGCTGCAACAGTCATTTGCCAAGGGCGCCACCACACCGGAAGAGAAGCTCGTGGCATTTCGATCAGCCTGCCAATGGATGAGTTTGATCTTCCTGCTCGGATTGATTGTTCTGTTCTTCCTTAAAGAGACGAAGGGAGAGGAGTTGCCTGAGGAGTCGGATGAAGAGCGCTAAGGTATACCGCCGCGCCTGAGAATATGAGCCCTCTCCACTAGAGACGGGTCGATGAAACGAGCGCGAGAAATCGTGGAGCCCTGGTTCATCTCGCTCTAGCGGCACTTGGTGTTGTCTTTGGCAATCTGAGGACGACCCGCTTTATGGCATGCAGTCTGGGAAAGCTGCCAAGCTGCCCCACGTCCGACCCGCAACGCCATGAATGCCGACCGCGCGATGGCTGGTTGCAGCAGTGGTAGCCAAGAATCCGTGGTCTTGGCCGTCTTCATCGGTCGTGCCGTCGACACGTAGCCACACCCTGCTGCAGCGTTCTTACGATCGACAGAAAGAAGGTGATTACCACACTTCCATTTCATTTGCACGGAACTTTCCCTTGTGACCCATGTGACTTGTGAGCGGTCAATCTCATCATGAGAAAATAGAGGAACGCGAACACGGCGATGGCAGCCACAAGCCAGAGGGATTCATGTTTGATCGCGTGGACGAGTTGCTCAGGGTTTTCCATGAGTTGCGGATTGCGCTCTGCAAGTCCGTGGCCATACCAGCTCAGAATGCTGCACCAGAGGAAGGCGCCGATCACCGTCATGAGGCTGAACATGCCGAAGTGCATCTTTAACAGCCCTGCCGGGATGGAAATGAGGTGACGTACGACAGGAAGGAGCCTGGCGAAGAATATACCACCGGATTCGTATCGGTGAACGAGATGTTCGGCGCGTTGGATTTTCTCCTCGGTAATAAAGAAGAACTTTCCCCACTTAACAAGGAACACTTTTTCAATTGCTCGAGAGATCAAGTAGGTGATCGCCGAGCCGACGTATGAGCCAAAGGTGCCAGCAGCAATGACTCCCCAGATGTTCATTTTTCCCTGTGCTGCCAGAAATGCGGCAGGTGGCATGACGACTTCGCTGGGCACTGGGAAAATCGAACTCTCCATCGCCATCAAGACAACGACGCCCCAGTAACCCCAATCGGTGACCAATTCAAACCATGTGTGAAGAAGGGAGTGAAACATTGAAAAGAGGCTGACGGTTAATGTTAATGACGAAATTGCTCGCTGACGAAACTGGGAAATGTCGGATGAAATCTCACTGTGTGGCGGGATTAACGGGTGTCCACGCTTTGAGCAGGCTGAAGGCAACGGCCAGCAAGGTGGGCCCGAGAAAAATCCCGATGAAACCGAAGGCCACGATACCGCCGAGGACTCCGAAGAATACGAGCAGGAACGGAAGTTTGCTTTCCCGGCTGATCAGATAGGGTCTGATAAAGTTATCCACACTACTGATCAAGAGGAGTCCCCAGATCAATATGAAGACGCCCCACCCGCTGTTCCCGTTTGAGAAAAGCCAAGCCGACGTCGAGAGCCAAACCAAGGGAGGACCCATCGGAACGAGCGATAAGAAGAAAGTCAGCAACCCCAGCAATAGCGCCGCCGGAACTCCTGCGATCCAAAAC
>JAQCER010000878.1 GCA_027618625.1 Verrucomicrobiota bacterium | reverse complement strand
GAAAGCCTCCGGCATGGTTTTCGAACCCTTTGAAGATCACCAAATCGCGGGGATTGCTTCAGAAGCTTTTTCCGATCCCAATCCACTGAAGCGGCAATTGGCATTCACACGCCTTCTCGAGGGACTCACTCCGGAAAATGCTCAGCTGATTCGCGAGCAGATGAGGGGAGGCAAGGCAGAAGGTGATCAGTGGCGCCTGTTTCAATACGCGTGGGGAGCAGCCGATGGCGAAGGAGCCCTGGCCGCGGCCGAGACCATCGAGAAAGAAGATCATAGGAACGGTGCGATCGGGTCAGCACTCACTGGTTGGGCGAGCGCAGATCCTGCCAGTGCCATTGCCTGGGTGGGATCCAAGGAAGATGGCGACGAAAAAGACCGGCTTCAGGAAAATCTCGTAGGCGGGCTGGCCGACCATGATATCGGCATCGCGACCAGCTACGTGATGAAGCTCGCGAATGCAGGCGACCAGCGCGCCGCAGAGTACATGGAGACCGTGGCGAGCGAACAACTCCGCAAAGATGGCCATCTGGCAGCGGCCACGTGGGCTGGCAGTCTGCCTGACGGCGATGTCAAAGGGGCCGCACTGGATCGCGTGGCGAACACCTACGTGGCTCGGGACGCCGCAGGCGCCGCCGCATGGGCAGAGCAATTCGTAGACAAGGATTTTGGCGCACGCGTCATTGAAGAAGTAGGTGACGAATGGGCGGAGCGCGATCCCTCCGCAGCTGTGGCTTGGCTTGGGTCTCTGAGTGAGAGTAAGGGCAAGTCAGAAGGCATGTCCTCGGCCCTTGGCGAATGGGCTCGCCGCGACCCCACTGCCGCCAGCGAATATCTCGTTGCCATGCCAGCGTCCGAATTGAAAGACACCGCAGTCCATGGATTCGTGCGGAGAGTAGCATGGGAAGACCCGGAGTCCGCCATCGTTTGGGCCAACTCCATCTCGCAGGACAGCCTCAGGAACGAGGCAATGACCCGCGCCGCCCAAGCATACTTCGTAAAAGATCGTGAAGCCGCCCTGCAGTGGCTGCCTAACAGCGGCCTGTCAGAAGAAGCACAGCTGAAAGTGCTGGAAACCCGCGACGATCGCCGCCGCGGCGGACGTGGGTAAAAGCGTGGAGCAGTGACGGCCCGCTTTAGTTTAGCCTCAAGCGTTGCTGTTGTGCGAAGGTCCGCCGCGTCATACGTGTAGCTGTGAGATGAGACCGTACCGGAGGTCACGTTCGAGGCCAGCGTGGGCAAGTCCTTGTTCAGGGTGTAGGTGTAGCGCCTATGCTGGGTCAGCTTCGTCGGAGTTCCCTGCTTAAATTGCACGTCGTGAATACGGTCGGAGTTCGTCAGGTGACTATCGCCGTTCTTCATCGGTGCTATGTAGCTACGGTTGTCCGGTAGATCGTGCCGAGTAGGTCTCTAATCTAATTCACCCCAAAAACCCAACATCAACCTCAGACGGACGGAGCCCAGCCCTTGCGGTATTCCCTTCCCCAGAATGCATCGGCACCCGGGTTGTGGGTCACCCTTGCGGTATCCGGGTCTACGGTGACGGCACCGCCGGTCCGGTAGGCGATGTTGCCGTAGTGGCAGAGCATTGTGCTGCGCTGTGCGTCTTCGATCTCCGCATTCAGCGGTGCATCGAGTCGCACGGCATCGGCCATGTTTTGAAAGTGGTAAACGTCACTGAATGGCGGGACATTGCTTTCCAATTCTTTGCCTGCAAGATCGTAGACCCTGTAGCCAGAACTCTCAAAAGCGATCACACCGGAATCCCCGTAGATCGACACAAAGGCATGCTTCTCGTGTATGCGTGGCAGGCAGCTGCTGCCTTCCCAGCTCGCTCCAACAGATCCAAAGTCGAACAGACAACTGGCCGTATCTGGAGTCTCCTGGTCATCGTCAAAATGGTAACGCCCCCCCGTGCACGACACCTGCCGCGGTGTATTCACGCCCAGTGCCCAGCGCGCAAGATCCAGCGCATGCACGCCATTGTTCGCCAGTTCCCCGCCCCCGTAGTGCCAATGCCAATGCCAATTGTAGGGCACCAGATTATCCTTGTAGGGACGCTCGGGGGCAGGGCCCTGCCAGAGATCCCAGTTAAGCCAATCAGGCACCGGCACTGGCTTCCCTTTGCCAATGCTTCCGCGGGTCGCATCGTACCAGCAGCGCGCAAAGCGGACTGGGCCGATCGCGCCAGACTTCGCCTTCTCAATTCCTTCAATGATTGCCGGGAGGCTGCGGCGTTGATTCCCCATCTGCACCTTGCGCCCGTGCTTCCGGGCCGCTGCCACCATAAGCTGGGACTCCGCAGCATTGTGGGAGCCCGGCTTCTCCACGTAGACGTGCTTCCCCGCCTGGCAGGCAAGGATCGTCGCAGGCGCATGCCAGAAATTTGGGGCAGCGATCGAGAGAACATCGACATCCTTATCGTCCAGGATGGCGCGAAAGTCTGACACAGCGATGGCGGGCGAAAACTGCCCGGCACGCTCGACGGCACGAACGGCAGCAGCCGCGCGACGTGAGTCGACATCGCAAACGTAAGCGATTTCCACATTCCTCACATCAAGGAACGCCTCCACATGCGCCATTCCGCGACTCAATCCCATGACGCCAACCCGGAGTCGCGATGACGGGCTATCTCCTCCCAGCGCAGTCCGCCCGTTGAGCGCCACGAGAGCCCCGGCTCCGGCAGGCGACTTCAGAAATCGG
>JAQCER010000877.1 GCA_027618625.1 Verrucomicrobiota bacterium | reverse complement strand
AGGCGGCAATTCAACTCCGGAGGCGGCATACCGTTTGGCGAACACTCCACCGGAGGAGCAATCCTGCCCGCCAAATGTGCAGCCTGAGCATCCTGGACTGCCCGCCCAGGCGACAACAAAACCTCCGTTTGCATCCATGGCTACCGTGGGCCGATGCCCTGCACCTCCAGGCGAAATCGCGGACCATTCCTGCTTAAACGAGCTAACCTGAAATTCATTGCCGATTCCGCTGCCCTGGGTTCCCGCAGCAGGCACAAGTTCATTGCCGCCGGAGTCGTAGCGCTTCGCCATCACGGCATCGAAGCCACCATCCTGGAGGAAGCTCCACCAGGTGATGACGAAGTCCCCGGCGGCGTTCATCGCGAGGTCTGGCACCATCTGGCGGTAGCCGGTGAAGGAGTTCACCTGGAACTCGCTGCCCACGCCGGCGCCCTGGACACCGATCGGTGGCGCGATCTCATTGCCGGCGGAGTCGTAGCGTTTGGCGAAGATGCCGAACCCGTCGCCGTCCTGTCCGGTGCGGTCTTCCCAGGCGATTACGAAGTTTCCGCTCGCATCCATCGCCACTGACGGCTGCCACTCGGAAGCCCACGATCCAACCGCCGGAGTGATTGCCTTGACGAAGAACGCATTCGGCAAATCCCAGGGCACACTTGGAACGGTGAGTGGTGGCGGCAAGGAGTTGCCGGCCGCATCAAACCGTTTGGCGAGGATCATGCCGTCATACCCGAAGAAGACATCCCAAGTGACGACAAACTCGCCGGAAGGTGACATCGCGACGGCCTGCAGCGCTCCTCCTACGTAGTCTGAAATCTTGAACTCCGGCCCAACCGGATTTCCTGCGCTGTCGAACCGTTGGCCGTAGGTGCCGCTGGTGTCCAGACTGTAAGTCGCGCTTGCCCACACAATCACGGAGTTCCCTGCGGCATCCATCGCCACATCGGGACGGACTTGAGCGCCGACGGTCGTGGTATGGACCTGAAACTCCGGCCCGGCGGGAGCGAAGTTGTAAGCGTGGATCGGCCTGGCGCCGCATAACGCCAGAGCTATGATAATGAATGGCCTTAGATGGCAAAGCGCGCCGAAGCGGCCGGCGCTGAGAGGATGTGTTTTCATGTTCGTGTGCTCTGGAGGTTTTGTTGTTTCAGGCTGCCGGGCATCATTCGGCACGAAGCGGGCCAGCGGTGAAAATCGTGATGGTGCCTTCCGCGTTCGTGTTCATGGGTAGGATTCGTGTTCATGCGTAGTTGACGGGAGTTCTGTGGTTGTCGGCAATGGTTGAAGAGAAGCCGGCCATCGAGTCCGATCTGGGCTCAGAGGCTTAATCGTGGCGTCGCCGGTGCGATTTCGAAAAAATCGGAGAAATCTTCCTGCGGTTCGAGGAGGTCCAGGGCCAGGGGAAGGGAAAGGGGGAGAGGTACCTCCCCTGCCGGGATCGGATTCTGCACATCCGCGGGAAGGCAAACCAAGGCGAGGCAAACCAAGGCAGCAGCCCAATCACAACCTCGGACGACAAGGTGAGGAATGAAAAGGGCAGTGAAGTCGTTTTCATCGGGCAGGTACGGTTGTGGTGCGATGGGCGGATCCACAGATCCGCCCCCGCCCCACGGCGTCATTCAATCGGTCGAGATGAAAACGCCGCCGCTGTCGATGGCGGTCTTCTTCACGCTGTGGGGCACGCCGACCTTCACCACCCCCGAGGCGCTGCCCTCGCTATCCGAGGCGGTGAAGGAGACCCGATAGACGCGTCCATCACCATCGCCCGAGCGCTCGGAGCGCAGCAGCACGGTTCCGTCCGTATTGATGACCGCATCGATCGCCGTGTCGCCATCGCCGAGGCCATTGGTCGGCTCGTCCTGGGTGACGCCGGTGATGGTGATCGTGGGGTTGTTGTCCGGATCGCTCACGCCGGTGATGCCCACCGCCACCATCTGGTGGTTCGGCGGCCAGAGCACGGAGATCGATGGTTGCGCGGCGGAGGCCAGCGGCGGATCATTCCGGTTCTGCACGTGGACCACCACGGTGTCGGTCGCGGTGCCTCCGTAGCCGTCGTCCACCGTGAGTTCGAACACGAGGTCCGCGCCACCGGCGCTGACGAAGGGAGACATGAAGAAAGGCGTTGCGGACGAAGCACCGGTGAGGGTGACGTTCGGGCCTCCGGTCTGTGTCCAGGAGTAGGTCAGCGGGTCGCTGTCCGGATCACTGCTGGTGGAACCGTCGAGCACCACCGCGCTGTTCTCGTCGACCGTCTGATCCGCGCCGGCTGCGGCGGCCGGAGCGTTGTTCACGTTGGTGATCTCGACCGTCACACGGTCCACAACATTCGCGAAGGCGTAACCGGCGGCGGGCGCATCCTGCGGGTAGCCATCGTCGACACGCAGCTCGAAAACCAGCGTGGCGACGACGCCGGGCGCGCCGTTCGAGCCGACGATGGGAGCCGTGAAGGTAGGATTCGCGGTGTCCGCGCCGGCAAGCGTCACCGCCGGAGTGCCGCTCACCTGCGTCCAGGCAAAAGTGAAGGGATCGCTGTCGATGTCGAAGCTGTCCTCGCCGCACAGGGTCACCGGGGAACCCTCGGCGATCGACTGGTCCAGGCCGGCCTCGGCCACCGGCGGGTGGTTCACATTGACGATCGTCACGCTCACCGTGTCCGTCGAGCTTTCGCCGTAGGCGGCCACGGTAAGCTCAAAGCTTAGGGGCTCCCC
>JAQCER010000876.1 GCA_027618625.1 Verrucomicrobiota bacterium | reverse complement strand
CTCCACCTTCGCTTCCGCTGCTCGCAGTTCTCCCCGGCGTTCAGCCTCTTTGCGCTCCCTTTCTGCTCTGGCTGCGGCACGGCGCTCTTGTTCTTCCCTCGCCTGGCGCGCACTAGGACTCTCGGTGCCGCCATGCCCATATCGCGGGCGCTGGTCGCCGTAGCCTTGAACAAAAATGTTGCCTTCGGGATCGAGGTCTTCGTAAGCAGCCCAGGGATCCGTACTTACGCAGCCCACGTTTCCCGCCAAGATGAGCAGCAGCAATAATGGTAGTAGCCCTGGCGCTCCGATCATCATGGGAAATTTAGAAAAGTTTATCATAATGACTATACGTAACGATTTTTGGGGACTTTTCAAAGCACTTTGCTATCTTGGGCAAGGTTTTGCGGAAGAATCCCACCCCTGAAGTCTCAGACCAGTCATGAAGCCATTCCTAACTCCCTCACTAAGCGTAGCTGTAATCATAGTCGTCGCCGGAATCGCTGGCTATTTTTCCACCTATGTGTCGGCAGAGCCAGACAAATTAAAGAAAAAACAGGAACCTGTCATGGAAATTGTCGAAAAAGCACCTGTCCAGCCCGAAAAACCGATCGAAAAATCGGATGAAGAATGGAAAAAGGTTCTGACACCGGAGCAATACCGCATTTTGCGGCAAGCGGGGACGGAGCGGGCTGGTGGGCAGGTCTACAAGGAGTTCAAGGCACAGAGTGCAGGGACTTACTACTGTGCGGGTTGCAACGCCGAGCTGTTTTCCTCCAAGGAAAAGTTCGATTCTCGCTGTGGTTGGCCATCATTTTACGATCCTTCGAACGCGAAAAATGTGAAGACCAGTGTCGATTTCCACTTGGGCTACGCCCGGACTGAGGTGCGCTGTAACATTTGTGATGGTCACCTCGGGCACGTTTTCACGGGCGAAGGGTTTGATACTCCCACTGATAAACGTTTCTGTATCAACGGAACAGTTCTGAAGTTCGTTCCTGCTGAGAAAGGCGCTGCGGCCTCTCCCTCGGCTTCTGAAGAGGGGAAGGAAGCACTACCTGAAGCTGAGGAGAAGTCCAGTGATGATCCTGAGGACGAAGCTGCCAATAAGTAGGCGTATTGTGGATCGTCGACTATTTTCGTTTTCGTTCACGTTGGCGTGATCACAATGGGCGTAATTGGGCGTAATTGGGCGTAATCGGCGTAATCACAATGTCCTAACGATTCGAGATTTCTGCTTGCTGGAAGGGGACGGAACGGCTAGGATCGCTTTTTCCCCAACAATTTTTTGCATTTGTCAGCAGAGAGTGGGTTTTACCCGCTCTTTTTCCGTATAGAGTGTTTCCCTTATGACCAGCGAGTTACAGGCCCTGTTTGATTACTATGAAAAGGAGAAAGGTATCGATCGTGAAACGATGATCGACGCCGTCTCCAGTGCACTGCTGTCCGCTTCAAAGCGGAGCATCGGCCCCGCTCGTGGCCTTCGCATCGATATCAATCCGGAAAAGGGCAGAATTCGTGCTCTTGCGACCCTTCTCGTTGTGGAAGAGGTGACCAAACCGTTTGAAGAACTCGATCTTGCAACTGCCCGTAGAGTCAAACCGGACGCCGAGCTGGGCGGTGAGGTCGAAGTGGAGGTGACTCCACGAGATTTCGGTCGAATTGCCGCACAAACCGCCAAGCAGGCGATGATGCAGCGTCTGCGCCAGGCTGAAAAGGCCATGATCTATGACGAGTTCAAAGATCGGGCCGGGGATATCGTTGCGGGAACCGTGCGGCGTTTTGAGCGTTCGGACGTGATCATCGATCTCGGTAAATTTGAAGCTGTGATGCCGTCACGAGAACGTGTTCAGACTGAGGACTATAACGTCGGGGACAGGATTCGTGCGTATGTGGTTGAAGTCGAAAACGGTGCCCGTGGGCCGGAAATCATCCTGTCAAGAAGTCACCCAAACTTCGTCCGCCGCTTGTTTGAATCAGAAGTCAGCGAAATTGCTGACCGCACGGTGGAAATCCGCGGAATCGCCCGGGAAGCTGGCTATCGGACAAAAGTGGCCGTTCACAGCGGCGATTCCAAAGTGGATCCAGTGGGTGCCTGCGTAGGCCTTCGCGGAGCGCGGGTGAAGAACATCGTGCGTGAATTGAACAACGAGAAGGTAGACATCATTCGTTGGAGTGATGATCCCAAAGAGTTTCTCAAAGACGCCTTGAAGCCCGCGACGATCTCCGATTCGAAAATCACGATCGACGAGGCTGAGCATCGGATCACGGTTCGGGTGCATGAGGATGAGCTTTCGAAGGCGATCGGTCGACGTGGCCAGAACGCTCGATTGACATCACGCCTGCTGGGTTGGGATGTGAAGGTCGAACGCGATGAGTCGGCTCACGAGCAATTTGAAGAACGGGTGCTGGTCGCTGCTAAGAATCTGGCGCAGCGCCTTGAGATTGATGAGGAACTCGCGCTGGGACTGGTGAGAGGGGGAATGACCACTGTGGATATGGTGGCGTCGGTAGATGCTTCTGACATTCAGGATGTGGTGGGTGTTGATGAGGCTGAGGCAAAGGTGATTTTGCAAAAGTCTATTGATTTGATGGGAGGCGCTGCCTCCGACGCCGCTGCGGCTGGAGCCGCATCATCTGCCGCAAGCGAACCGGTAGCGAGTGCTACTACTGCGGGAAGATAACCTTGGCCCCGGCTAAACATCCATGAGCGTCACCTTTACATTA
>JAQCER010000875.1 GCA_027618625.1 Verrucomicrobiota bacterium | reverse complement strand
GGCGGAAAGCCAGAAACAAGTCACCGAATATCACAGCCGCTGTTGGTCGGACAAACTCTCGCCGACCGATCCAGTAGATTCGCCCATCGGGCAGCAGTTGCCGGCTGTTTTGGCCTACGGTGGCCTCGCGGCCCAAGTGAAACTGGAACGAACACTCGTCGTTCGAAAGATTGGCATGCGCCTGCTTCGCAGCTTCGATGATGCCCTTTTGCACACGCATGGTGAATCCGAGGTCTGCACCGTAGCCGTGAACTCGCATGGTACTCGGTGCGTGGTGCGTGTGGGTGCAATTGATCAGCACGTGGGATCCGGGGATCCCGGTTGCCTCCTCGATCGCTTTGACGGCTGGATCCAAAATGTCGCGAGTGATCATAAGAATGTCGACCGTCATGATCGCCAGTTTCACGCCCTCCTTTTCGAGCACGAGAGCCATTGCGCGAAGCTCACCCTCCTGTCCACTGGCGACGCCCGGATGAATCCCACCTGCAATTTCCATGCTGTCTTCTGCCTTCAGATTTACCGCTGCCGCTCCAACGCGCACGCCGTCCCCGGCGACGGCTCGAACCGCGGAGATCAACAAACAGACCAAGATAAAGGTGAAGGTAACAATTCGCATCCGGCCAGCATGGCATTTTCGACGTCGGGCAACAAGTTTTGACACCATTGACACCATCGAGGGCCTGATTCGGATGATTCGGATTGACTGGAAAGGGAACGCAATTCAGTTATTCTGCCATGGCGCGACGTCGCAAGAAGAAATACCGCGGGCAATGGTGCTGGTGCTGTGACTGCATCTTGCCGAACGAAAGTTTTTCGGGCAAAGGACACGCAAAACACCTTTGCAAGAAATGTGCGGGCCTTGGTGTCGAGGAGCGCGCCTTTCGCCAGGCGGAGCGAAATCTCGAACGGTGCGTTACCCTGGAAGGGATTATTCCAAGGAAGAAACGCAAACAGTTTGAAGCGTTCCTAACGCACGGTGATCCTCGGATTCGAGAACTTGCGCTGGAGCTGCAGAAGACCGACGCGCTGATGCGGAGTGCGGCAAGGGACGAGCGAAAGGAAGAAGAGGGCTTTTTGACCGCCCGCGAATGGGGTCTCTATCACTTCGAAGATCCTGAGGATGCGGTTCCCGAAGAATTCAAAGGAATGATGCTGTCTTTCCGGAATACGGAACCGGATGACGATGATTCCGGTGAAATCCCATTTTGAGTGAGAAGATCAGCGCGCCTGTGGAGGCGCTGAGAACAGCATGCGCCGAGGGTGGAGGAATAATTGCACTGGCCTGAACAGCATGATCACGGCTCCGATCGCGTGCAAAAGGGCTATAACGGAGCAACAAATGATCGCCACTGTGGACACGTCTAGAACTGCACGATGAGGCGAAATCCAGGGCGCGGCACCCGCTACGCACGCGAGCAGCACGAGGAATCCGCCGTAAGCGATTCGCACCCCCCAGTTGCCCCCGAGCACAGCCAGCGAGAAACCTGTGACCAGCACAAAAAAGATCGGCCCCACTACGTTAGCGGTGCTCGTGGCGTTGTAGGCACTCTTCCATTCAATGCGCATCATCTCCTGAATGTCCTGGGGCATCGATTCCAGTTCTGGCCCGGTCGGTTGTGATCCAGAATCCGCCTTCGCGAGGATCATCATTATAAACAACCCAATGACACACTCGGTTACTAAAACCGACCAAGTGAAAATTCTACCTTTATGAATGTCCTCGGGATCCATGAATGTGGCTGGGGCGTCAGCTGAGTTTCCAGCCTCCGTTCATTTGTGGCATGAGGTAGGCGTTGGCTGCCGGGTCGTCAAATGTTTCTGCCACCGGATCGAATTTCAGCGGGCGTTTAAGCGTTGCTGCGATCGCCGCGATGTGACAGCAGGTGGCTGCGCGATGGGCGGCTTCTGCTGTTGCCGCAGTCTCGATTTTGCGTTCCAGAATACAGTCGATAAAGTTGCGGTGATGCTGTGGGGAATCGTAGAGCTTGGTGTCGGTATCCTTCAGTTTGACGGTGCGGAGCGACTTTGGCTCGGTGATGAGTTTTGTGTTCTCGCTGAAAACCCAGCCCTCACTGCCGATAAATTTGGTTCCCCACTGGTTCTCATCATCCGTTGAGATCATCGTCATCGTCACTCCGTTCGCATACTTGTAGTCGATCCGGAAATGCTCCGGAGCATCGAAGTAGCTGTTGCTGCGCACCTTGACGTCGGCAGCGGCGACTTCTACGGGGGCGGTGTCATCGGTGCCGTTGCCCCACTGGGCCACATCGAGGAAATGGGCACCCCAGTCCGTAATGTAACCGGGAGCGTACTGGTTTACCCAGCGGAAGTTGAAATGCACGGTTCCCTCCCGGTAGGCCAGGGGCTTTGCCGGGCCCTGCCACATCGCATAATCGAGTTCTGCAGGCGGCTCAGTGGCTGGTTCCGATCCCGTAAATTCGCCACGAATGGCAAAGGTACCTGGCACGGCGACCTCGATTTTCTCCAGGTTTCCGATGTAGCCGTTGCGCACCCACTCACAGCCCATCCGTGTGTGAATGCTGGAGCGTCGCCAGGTGCCACATTGCAGCACGCGCTTCGTCTCTTTGATCACATTGCAGACGTGTCGGCCTTCACCGATCGAACCCGCGAGTGGTTTCTCGCAATAGATGTCTTTCCCGGCTCGGGCGGCCGCCGCAGTGATGATGGCGTGCCAATGGTCGGGCG
>JAQCER010000874.1 GCA_027618625.1 Verrucomicrobiota bacterium | reverse complement strand
CACCTTTCGTATCGGCTGGTCGCAACACTCCGCTGTAGGAATCGGTCTTGAGCATGCCGTGGACATAGACGGGAAACGTCATCTCCATGGCGTCCGAATCACCACTGGCCACGGCTTTCACCCGCAGCATCGCCGTGCCTTCGCGCAGGACGTGCATTCGCCAGTCTACACGTTGTTCGCCGCCGATCGTCAGTGTGATGGTCGAGTTTAACGTGGTGCCCGCCATTGCTTCCATCGTTTGTCCGTCAGTCTCCAAGCTTACCTGCACCTGCTGCTCGGTATCGAGGTAGTTGTGCACATTTGCGGACACGACGACTTCATCCTTTTCGACGAAGAATCGAGGTGCCTGCAATCGGATTAGAAGATCCTTGCTGGTGATCACTTCGGCCGTGCCTTCGCCGACACGGGTGCCGTTACCCATTGCCCAGCTGCGAATTTTCCAAGTGGTGAGGTTGTCGGGCATGTCCCATTCCACTTCTGCGTAGCCATCCTCATCGGTGTCGAGTGTCGCAATCCAGAATGCAGAGTCAGCAAAGTCGGTGCGCACCGTGACTTCCGGGGCGGGGGCCGCTGCGGTGCCAGCCGCTTCCTCATTGTCAGCGAGTTCAAGGCCCTCTGGAGCCTCAGCGACCGTCACGGAGGCCGGAACTGCGATTGTGTCAGCAAGCACACTGGACTTCATCATTCGCGATTCCTGTCGGACTCCCCCGAGTCCTCCAGCGGCGCCATCCATATCGATGGCATCGTCGCCGAACACCCCCAACGTCTGCATGCCTTCTTTTCCGGGGGCCACCAGATTGCCAAACATCTTCATCAGATTGCTTTCGGACTGGGAATAGTGGTTGCGCCGCCATTTCCAGAAGAACTCGCGGATCTCCGGAACATTGGCTCCGCCGGAAATGTATTCCAGTGCCTTGTCGTAAACGCTGACCACCGTGCTACCGACGAACGGGCTGCCGTTGTGATCCGTGAGCTTGAGCTTCACTTTTGCTTTGCTGCCGGGCTTGTAGGTTTCTTGTGATGGCTCGACGGCGAGACTGAGAACGCGTTTCTCTGGAGGAACGATCACTTCGCGCACTGCGTGGCGGATTTTGCCATTGTGGACGGTGAATGCTTCGATGAAAAAATTGGGCATGTCGCCGGTTGCTACCTCGATCGTGTGCAGCGTGCTCTTGCCTGCAAGGCGAAGGATCTCGGGCTTGGGGTACGCCCCGTTTGCTGGCCGGACAAAAAGCGCTACGGTGCTGTCAGCATGCTCGGTATTGATTAACAGTTGCAGCTTTTCTCCTGGCGCGTATTCGGCTTTGTCGGGTGTCAGCTCCAGCTGGCTGAAGCGAAACTCCCGTCCGTCGAATCCTGCACCCCGCACGACAAAGACGTGCCCCCCTTCCATCGTGTGTCCTTTGCTGTCGGTGACTTTGTAGGAAAGGCGATACTGGCCTTTCTCGGAAGCGCTCATTTTCTGTGTTGCGGAGCCTTCGTCGTTTGTCGCCAGATCGTATTCGCTTATCACCTTCTCCTGAGGCTCCATGGCGTCATTGTAAGCGATGGAGAGCAATTGTAGCTTGCCTTTGCCACTGACGCCCTTGCCGTCCAGCGTGCGCGCCTGAAAGCTGGCGTCGATGGTATCGCCGACTTCGTAGTGTCCACGATCCGTCCAGGCGTAAATGCGGAAGGGTTCGCGGGCTACCAGCACGGCTCCCTGACCAACGATGGTGCGACGCGATTCATCCACCACCTCAGCAGTGATCTGGTAGCGATGATCCGTGTCCCCGTGCAATTCTTTGGCGATGGCGGTATCGATCTCAATCTTCACCGTGCCATCTGCGCCGATTGCGACCTCATTCTCCATCACCAGCTCCGGTGGATTGCTGGGGAAAGGCTGCCACCATGGGGCAGGGGCAAAGCATCCCCACTTTGCCCAACCTGGATACCAATCGTAATCGTAGCCGAACCACCAGTAGCCGGACCCATACATCCAGTCCCAGGGACGAGGAGGGTACCAATTGGCACTGTGATCGCTGCGCATGATCTTGTATTTCACCGTGGCATTGACCACGGGCGCCCCGAAGTAGTACTTGGCGACAATTTCCGCAGTGATTTTCTCTCCAAGGGAAACCGGCTCGGTGGGCGCATTCACTTTCACTTCGAACTCGGGTTTCTTGTATTCCTCCACTCGGAAATTCGTGTAGCCGCCGAACTGGTTGCCGTTGATCTGGATTGCGTAATTCCCCAGCGTCGCACCTTGTGCCAGGGTGAGGACGTGATCAATGCCGCCAAAACGGTCCGCTTTCAATTCCTTCTCGATCACTTTCTGTCCACGGGGATCACTTATTAACAGAGTTGCTTGTTTGTCGGCAAACTTGGACACGTCCTTGAGGTCGTAATTTACCTCACGGATCCATGCCTTGATCTTTACTTCCTGTCCGGGCCGATACACTGGTCGGTCGGTAATGGTGTAGACTTTGGTCTCATTCAGCGAATCGCTGCCGCCGGTATCGTTCACCCAGATACCGGAAAAACCTAACATCCCCATCTTGCCCTCACTGGTCGTCGCTGTGATCAACCAGTTGTAGCGGTCTTCGAACCGCCGTTTGCCGGTCGCAAAGAATTGTCCGTCCGCCCCGCTGAACTCCGCGAACTCGCGCGTCTTGATATTGGCCTGCCGCCGCTGCTTGTTGTCGCGGTTTTGAATGGATTCTACCTCGTA
>JAQCER010000873.1 GCA_027618625.1 Verrucomicrobiota bacterium | reverse complement strand
CGGATTCCGATCGCATCATTTGTTTCTATTCTCAAAATCAACCTCGAATCTCTACTGGTGTCGACAAGCGATCACTGTTCATAAAGTTCCTGGCACGGACGAAACCCCGTTGGGGTTTGCTCCTGTTGTTTTTTCAATACCCAGGGTTCAAGAACCCTGGGCTATCGACGAAACGCCTTTGGCGTTGGTGCTGGGGGATCCACCAGCAACTCGGCGAGCAGGCCAGCCGCGCAATGCCATGGAACTCGCAGATAACAATGTCCTCGACGTCGTGACCTCGCGGGCCATTGCGCAAGAAGTCCAGGAAGTCCTGGACGTCATTGATGAAGATCCTCCTCCTCCTCCTCAGGCTCTTCGTTCAGAACCTTGATCGAGATCGACCTAATGACGGTGTCAGGATTCTCTGTTTCGAGGGCCTTCTGGGCGGTGCCTTGCGCTAATCGCACTTCACGAACGTTGTAGCCTTGCAGTTCTCTCCAGAGTGTCAGCAGGTGCCGCCCCACCAGGGTGACTTCGAATTCATCGAAGGCAAAGCAGATGCTGCGCGCATCTTTCGCAAAGCGCATGTGGTGCAGGGTATGGTAGGGAATCGCCAGTGCTTCTTCGGCGGTGACGAAGGTCAGAGTTGGAGAGCCTTCGTCGATATCGAAGGAGGCATTTTTTTCATTGGGCTTCGCCCTGGGTGATGTTCTGCTGGTGGGTGTGTTCATGATATTTTGTTCGTTTAGCGACGCCTCTTGATGGCGGGATGTTGCGTCTGATTCAGTTTTTGACGGGCGCGGAACTGGGCGTTGCGCACTCCGCGGCGATACCAGCGGAACACGCGCATTCCGCTGCGTAGCCTGCGCAGAAAGTCGGCCTGCATGATGGCGGATCGCTTTTTGTTGCCACGTTGCCGCGATCGACTGGCTTGCCGGGCTTGCTTCAGGCGCTCGAAGAATTTGCGGAAGCATTCAGGCAAGTTGCCGAGTCCGAGTTTTTCAGTGAGTCGCTTGCGGGTGTCGGCGTTGCCGTTGCCGATGCGATTGAGGGTGCTCTCGATCTTACGAAGGGTTGCCGTGATGCGCTTGGATTGGGCTGCGGTGTCTGGATTCGACTGCTGAAGCAGGCTGTGCAGTTCCCGTCCGAGATCCGCGAGAAATTCGCGGGCGAGCAGGCGTTCGGAACGTTGCCCAATCGTGGCAGCGATGGCGTTCTTGTCGTGAACGAAGACGCGGTGCCGATCCTTAAAGCGTGTGTTTGAGACGTAGAACTGGCGGAGGTTGGCGGCGGGCAGCGAATGCGGTGCCATGACGAGGATCGATTCCTCGACGCTGGCACCCTGGGACTTGTGGGAAGTGACTGCGTGGCCGTGGCAAATTTGAGTGAATCCGGACGGCAGGATCTTGTCTCCTGTGAGCCGAATGGATCCGAGATCGACCGCGACTACCTGGAGCCGGTCGCCATTACTGACGCCAATTTCCGGACAATTGGCCCTGAACAACAGGGCATCGCCGGCGGCGATCTCGAGCTTGCAGGGTTCAGCTACATCGAAAGCGTGGCGTTGCTTGCTGGTGATCTTTGTTGTGGTTCCGTCAGGCTTTTCGCAGAGCAATCCATTGGGCAGAATTTCTTTCACGCGGATGGATTCGCCCGGAGCGACTCCGGCTGCCGATCGGTGAAAGTTGAGCACGTATCCGGGGCGGTAGTCGCGCCAGTGGCATTTTTCGACGACCGTCCACGACAACGACGCGGATCCTGCGATCTCGACTTCTGGCCCGCGGATGAGTCCGCGCCGCTTCAGTTCGCGGCGGGCCTCGTCGTTGAAGAATCCGATCTCATCCCAGGTTGGAATCACGACGAGAGTCTCGCGCCCGGCCTCGACCGCGTTGGCATAGTGCTGCGCGGCTTCCTTGAACAGACGGGAAACGTGCGGGACTTCTTGCACGAGTCCGATGGAGTCGGCGTGGACGAAGGCCTGTTCGGCCTGACCAGTGGCCAGCAACTGCGCGAGCGTGCGGTGCTCAGGCTTGCGCTGGCGGCGGACGCTTTCCAGCCGCACCGGATCGATGATGCGGGAGTCGAGCAGATTCCGCAGCGCGCTTCCGCGCTCGACGGATTCATGCTGCTTGGTGTCACCGACGAGGACGAGCCTCGCCCTTTGTGCTTCCGCAACACGGACGAGGCTCGCCATTTGCCGAGAGGAAAGTAACCCGGCTTCGTCGACAAGAATGGCGCGGCCCTCGGCTTCCTGCTGGGCGACTTTGTCGATCAGGAACGAGGCCACAGTCGCCGCTGTCGGGTAGCCATTGGCACGCAACTCAGCGGTGGCGCGCGTGGTCGGAGCGAGGGCGATGAAGCCGTCCGCGCACTGGTGAGCATGCCGAGCATGCGCTTCATTGAGTGCCTTCAAGGTGTGGGTCTTGCCAGTTCCGGCGTCGCCGATGAGCACACCGATGCCGTCGGCGGATGCCGCGAGCCGTTCGACGGCGTGGCGTTGTTCTTCGCTAAGCGATTCTAACAATGGGGTCTGGTGCAGCTCGCCGAGCGGATGGAATCGGTTCAACGAATCCCTGGCGAAGCGCAGCAAGGTCGCCTCTTCCTCCAGCGCCTGCTCGGTGGTAACCTGATAGCGATCGGTGATGACTCCGGCTTTGGACAGCAGCGCGGCGCGAAGTTGATCGGTATCGAGATCCCCGAGTTCGTTGGCTCCGAAGCGCAGGGCGGCATC
>JAQCER010000872.1 GCA_027618625.1 Verrucomicrobiota bacterium | reverse complement strand
GGTTTGGATTCCTGGTTCGGTGTCGTGGGTTTCTCCGAAGGCGAGCACCGTGTGATCGGCCGGGCCATTCACGATGGTGAGAAACGGGAAGACCGGCTGGGTGGCACCGTTCGTGGCGTCCGGCCCGGCCTGGTAATCCCAGGTAATCGCCTGGTACGTCCCTGCGTCGAGGATCACGGTGTCGGTAATATTGATGTTCTGACGCATCTGATTGGTGGCGCCGTCGGATTGCGTATCCTGAACTCCGTTGAGCTCCGTCCCGAAGCCGATGGTGATGGCACCACTCACCGGCACCGGGGTGGAGAAAGTCCATGTCGTGTCATCGCCGATCCCCGCAAAGGGATTTTCCGCCCCGTCCTCGATTGCGGTGGCGCCGATCTGGATTGCGTAAATCTTGGCCAGATCGAGATCGGCCGTCGGGTCAATCGTCAAGACCGCGCCGACGACCGAGACTTGGGGGTCTCCGACCGGAATCACGATCTGCGTCGCATCGGTCAGGTTCTTGATCGTGATGTCGCCGCTGCCGATCGAGATCGGTTCGTCAAACGTTGCCACCAGGTTTCTGCTGACCGTCACGTTAGCGGCACCGCTTGCCGGGCTCAGGGTGGTAATCGAGGGCGCGATCAGGTCCGGCGCCGCGGTGGAGAAGTTCCACGTCGTGTCATCGGCGATCCCCGCAAAGTTGTCTCCGGTCGAGTCTTCGATCGCTGTCGCGTCGATCTGGATGGCGTAATCTTTGTCCGCCTCGAGAAGCGCCGTGGGGTCGATGGTCAGGATTACGCCCGAGATAGAAACCTGGGGGTCACCCACCGGGATTGCGATCTGGGTCGCATCGGTGAGGTTCTTGATCGTGATGTTGCTTGGATCGGTGCAGATCGGCTCGTCGAACGTCGCCACCAGGCTGCTGCCAACGGCCACCTCAGTCGCCCCGTCGGCGGGGCCCAAGCTGGTGATCACCGGTGGCGTGGGGTTGGGATCATCGACCGGCTCGACCTCGATCGAGAACGCGTATGTGCGGGCGAGATTCGCGTGCCCGAAGGAATCGAGCGTGGCACCGACGGCGCCCGCCTCATCAACATTGAGGCTGTTCGCGTGATCGGTGTTGCCGAAGCTCGTATCAGTCAAGATGCTGTTCTGGACCCCGGGCGCATTGGTGTTCTGGATTCCCGCAGCGACCGTCGCTCCTCCGGCAGGGATGACGAAAGTGTTATTGGTACCGCCGAAGGGGACCACGGTTTGGATACCGGGCTCGGTATCGATGGTTTCCCCGAAGGCGACAACGGTGTGATTCGCCGGGCCATTGACGATGGTGAGGAAGGGGAAAACTGGCTGCGTGGCACCGTTCGTTGCATCCACCGCCGCCTGGTAGTCCCAGGTCGTCGCTTGGTACGTGCCGGGGTCGAGAAACACCGTGTCGGTGATGTTGATGTTCTGGCGCATCTGGTTGGTCGTGCCGTCCGATTGCGTATCTTGACCGCCGGTAAGCGCCGTCCCGAAGCCGATCGTGACGGCGCTCGCACTCGCCACGAGGGAAAGTCCTGCCGAGATGATCGCCAAAATGGCCTTGCTGATTGGGTTTGTTTTCATGTTGTCATTGATTGGGGTTGGAGGCTTTTCGGCCAACTCCCGCGAGTTGGGGGGAAATTTGTGCCCGCATAGTCCTGCGATCCTACTGCAACTGCTTCCTTCGAGGCAATGACCGTTTTCCGCTTTCGAACTAAATTCTTTAGGATGCGCTCGGATACCGACAGCCGAGTCCGCTGGCGGAGCGGCGGAGCGCCTGGCGCGGCCTCAAGCCCAGGAGTTGTAGGGGCGGGTGCCCAAGGGCGTCAACCTAACCTAAGCGAGTGAATCGATTGATGGGAGTTCAGGCTGGCATCGAAGCTTCCGGTTGGCGATGTCGCTGCGAGGCATGGGACGTAGCACCACCGTGCACTCCCCTGATTTGGGCCGAGCATGGCGGGGCTATTGACTCGGTTGTCCTGCCGTTTCAGGTCGCAGCAATTCACTCGCTTAGGTTGACGCCAATGGGCGAGACGCCGGCCGGCTCCCCGCCCGCGCGGCCTAGAGAGCCGGGGGAGTTCAGAGGGTCAGTCGGGCGCGAGTCGCAACGGGAACCGCTTCCCACTACGCCAGCTGCGCCGGCCGGATCGACTTGGTTCGCGCGTGCTATTTTTTCATGCTCTGGAGATAAGAAATCAACGAGGCGAACTCTTCGATGCTCAGGGCGTTGGCCAGGCCCGGGGGCATCATCGAAATTTCCAACTCCTTCTTGTCCTTCACCTGATCGGTTTTCAACACGGTCACCTTGCCCGCGATGTCACGGATCTCCATGTCGTTCGCCGTCGATTTCGAGATGAAGCCGGTGTAGGTTTTTTTGTCCTTGGTGGTCACCGTTACGGTCGCAAACCCTTGCGAGATGGAGGCGTTCGGTTTCAAGATCGATTCCGCAATCTGGTCACGCGAGAGGATGGAGCCGACGTGGCCCATGAACGGTCCTTTCAGAGCCTCCTTGACGCCCGTCGTGTGGCAGGCAAAGCAGCCCTGCTGGGTGAATATCTTTTTGCCCAAGCCCACGTTGCCCTTCACCTTGCCGAGCGCGAGAATGACGTCCTCGATCGACATCTTGCCGACCTGGCCTTTCTGCTTCGCGATCTTGGCGAGATTCACTTGCTTCCCGCGACCTTTTCCGAGCGTCGATTCTGCCAGCTTCA
>JAQCER010000871.1 GCA_027618625.1 Verrucomicrobiota bacterium | reverse complement strand
ATTTTGGAGGACGTGTTCAAGCGAGTTGGAGGGTAGGATGCGGGTAATGTAATTAAGCTTGTATCGACTCGGAAGCCCGAAGCTTCTCTTCGGACTAGCCACATGCGGAAACTACTTTTATTCGGAGGGAACTCCTAATCCTTCCTTCACCCATTTTCTATCACACAACTCATGGGTGAGACCAGCCTTGACCTATTCCATTGAAACACCGGGAAACCAATCCACAAACTGCTCGATGGATGCGCCATTCCGCAAATTCTCGAAGGGCGCGCGAATCGGCACCCGGGTTCCCGCAAATACCCAAGCGCCCGAGAGGACTTCGGGATTCCGCTCAACTGCTGGGCACGGATTCCAGAACATGCCCGGAACCTGCTTCAAAGTTCAATATTTCCAACATGGCACGAGAATGTGGAGAATGTGACAGTAACGCTGTGGCCGTCGACGATATCATGCGAGGCTCAATTCAGCATCGTCGCTTTCTCGAACCATCTCCGTCGAATGCGCCGTGAGTTTTCTGTTCTCAAAGCCCAATCGAGATGTTAGCTTCCGCTCAACACTTTGAGATCAAACGCACGATCCTTATCGGGGCGAAGAGCGATAAGGATCGCTGCGGGGAATTGTCTGCCAAATTTCATGATAATTGGGGCTCTCGTTGCGGTGGGCATTGGGCTCATTGGGCTCATTGGGGCAGCGGAGGCCTCGGACAGTATCAAGGACGAGGTGGTAGAGATCGTCGCGGATCCGGCGTCCATCGCACTGACGCGGCCCGGGGAAAGGTTCTGCATTCTCGTGCACGGGATCACGGAGTCGGGCAGGCAGATCGATCTGACGCGTGAGGCGGAATATGTCACACCGGCGTCGTCGGAAGTGATCGGGATCACGCCGACCGGTGTTGTCTCCGGGCGGAGTGACGGTGCCTGCGAAGTCATCGTTCGGGCGCGTGGGATGGAGCGATCGATCAATGTCAGGATTGCCAACACTGGGGTGCCGCGGAAATTTCATTTCGAGACGGACATTGCTCCGCTGTTCAGTCGCTTTGGTTGCAATTCCTCCGGCTGTCATGGCAAGGCGGAGGGACAGAATGGATTCAAGCTGTCGGTCTTCGGCTACGATGCTCAGGGTGACTTCCAAGCACTGACTCATGCGGCCCGTGGTCGCAGGCTTTCTCCGGCGACCCCAGACAACAGTTTGCTGTTGCTCAAAGCGACTGGTTTGTTGCCGCACGGCGGAGGCGTTCGAATGGTTCCCGGTTCGCTCGGTTACGAGACATTGCGCGAATGGATCGGTTCCGGGGCACCGTTCGGCGAGGACGCGGACCATGCGAAAATTGAGCGTTTGGAAATCTCACCCAACGAACGCGTCATGACCTTCCGTTCGATGCAGCAGCTTCGGGTCGTCGCTGTTTTCAGCGATGGTCGCCGCTCGGATGTCACTCATCTTTCCGAATTCCAATCGAACAATGACGCGCTCGCGCAGATCGATGAAGATGGACTCATATCAGCAGGCGAGTTGCCCGGACAATCTGCCGTCATGGCTCGGTATCTGGGTGCCACGGAAATATGTCGCCTGCTCGTTCCTCGCCCGGGGGAAACGACGGTGACTCCTTTCCCGCCAGCGCACGGCTTCATTGACGAGGCGGTCTACGCGAATCTGAAGAAGCTGAACTTGCGTCCATCGGAACTCGCTGACGATGCAACATTTCTCCGCCGAGTGTTTCTGGATATCATAGGCACTCTGCCAACGGCTGCCGAGGCGCAGGAGTTTCTGGAAAATCCAGATCCCGACCGTCGTGCACTGCTGGTGGATGCATTGTTAGAGCGCCCGGAATACGCTGACTACTGGGCGCTCAAGTGGGCTGACCTTTTGCGCGTGGATTCTGAGAAACTGGGACGCCGTGGTGCCTACGACTACTATCGCTGGATTCGGGAGAGCCTGTTGGAAAACAAGCCGTTCGACGTTCTGTGCCGGGAACTGGTGACCGCAGAAGGGCCCCTTACAGAATCACCAGCCGGTAATTTTTTCAAAGTAGTGAGTCGGCCAGGCGACATGGCCAGCTCGCTGTCGCAGGTTTTCCTGGGTGTCAGAATTGCCTGTGCGGAGTGCCATCATCACCCCTACGACCGCTGGAGCGAGGATGATTACTATGGAATGCAGGCATTTTTCCAGTCGGTAGCCCCTCGCAAAGCCGGAGCGGAGGAAATCATTCTCGCGGTTGGCAATCCATCGGCGAAGAATCCTCGCACTGACAAAGATATTCATGCGTATCCGCTCGGAGGCATCGCTCCCGAGAAGGCATCTGCAGACAGTGGCGACCAACGCAAGGCACTTGCAGAATGGCTGACCGCTCCTGCCAATCCATGGTTTGCCAGGAACCTCACCAACCGACTGGCCGCACACTTCTTCGGTCGCGGTCTCGTGGAGCCGGTCGACGACGTGCGCGCCACCAACCCGCCGAGCAATCCAGAGCTCTACGATGCACTGGCCCAGCACGCCACGGAGGTGAAGTTCGATCTGAAGGAGATCATTCGCACCCTGACCGCCTCGCGTACCTATCAGCTTTCGTCGCACCCTAACGAAACCAATGAGATCGACGAGCAGAACTACTCGCGCGCTCTCTTCAAGCCCATCACCGCTGAGGTGCTGCTCGATGCCGTTTGTCAGACGACGGGGATCGAAGAGAAGTTTGACAGCATGCCTGCCGGTTACCGTGCGATC
>JAQCER010000870.1 GCA_027618625.1 Verrucomicrobiota bacterium | reverse complement strand
ACGCGGGCGCCTCGGCGTCGAGTTCGTGAAGAGTTAAAAGAATATCGACGGCCGCCACATGATCCCCGGCTCCGGAGTCGAATTGGGAAGCGGCCAACTGGCAGCGGCCCCGCTCAAAATAGCCTCTGGAGAGAAGCAGCGCATTCTTGGGAGAAGAGGCAGGAGGTTCCTCTTGTGCGGTGAGGAGCTCGATTGCCCGGCCGTGTTGTGCCATCGCGTCCTCGATGCGTCCTACTTCGCGGAGTGCCCGCCCATTGAGCAGGTACACTTCGGCAACGGAATGTCTCAGGGCGGGTTCGGCGGCCAAGCGGGATGCGAATGGCCGGTACTGTTCGCTTGCTTGCTCCAGTAGAATGATGCTGTGCTCGAAGTTTCCGCTAGAGAGGCTAACTTTCGCTGCAGCCACGCGCGCTTTCGCCAGTCTTAGACGATGGTCATCAGCTGAGGGGGCATCGGGATCTTGCTCGATGAGCTGGCTCATGGAAGCGATGGCTTTACTAAAACCAGCTTCGGCCTCGCTTGTTTTTCCCAGCCCATTCTGGATTAAGGCGAGGTTCAGTGTAGCCCGGGCGACGGAATCCAGAAGCACTGGATCCGCCTCTGAGCTGGCCAGGACGGATTGATAAAAGGATTCGGCCCGCTCGAAGGCGACGCGCCGTTCTGGGGTGTCGGCTACTTCGGATCCGCTCTCGATGAATTCGCTGAAGAAGAAATCTGCAGTGTCCTGGGCTTTCGCCAGGTTTCTCTGAGCGCGCATTTTTTCGGAGCGATCGGCTACAGCTTCAAGTTGGTTTTCAGCAGCTTCGGTCGCTGTCCGTTGCTCAAGTGCCTCTTTATTCGCGAGTTCGTCAGAGAAATTCTCGATAGTGCCCTGAGTCGATTCGAGTGCGATCTCTGTTGCTTCGAGATCTGTTTTTGCATCCCTGTATAGCTTGAAGAGCAGGCCGACGGCGCCTGCAAGCAATAAGGCTACTACCCAAGGGAGGAAACGCAGAATGGAATTTGCTCGCGGCGCCTCAAATTCTGAGGCTACTTGGATCGCTGCAGTCGGCACTGCGGGAGGTGGCATTCGGGCGAATGCGGGTGCGCCTGCTTCGTCAAAATCGAGGTCGGCGTTTTCGTCGTCGTCGCCGCGTATCCGGTCGGCGGCAAGTGTGGCCGCAACGGGAATCGATGATGTCACCTTTTCCAGCGCAGCTTTCACAGCGCCGGCATTTGGGTAGCGATTGGCGGGGGACAGCGCAAGGCACCGGATAATGACTTCCCGTCGCTCTGCTTCGACACTGTCAGCTGGCGTGTCCGGCCAGAGAATTTCAGGGTAATTTTGCGCTACGGCAGCATACTCGTTCGGGTCGAAGACGATGGGCATGCCCGGTTCTTTTTCGATCCGTTCACGCAGTGCGTCCAGTTCCTCTTCGAAACGGGGGAAATAGCCAGTCAGCAGGCGGTAGGCGACCACTCCGATGGCATAGACGTCCCAGTTTTGGACATCGGATTCGAACAATCTTTCTGGCTGGGCCAATTGCTCCGGGCTCGCGTAAAACGTGTGATCATTCAGGGCGAGCCGTCCCACCCCGCCGAGCCAGCCTTGCCCGATGTCACTGACCTGCAAACGCGGGTTCTGCTGGCTGCCGGTGAGGAAAATGTTACTGGTCTTAAGTCCGCAATGGACGATGCCAAGTGCATGCATGTGGGCCATGGCATCGGCGAGTTGCCCGATCAAGCGCCATGCAACATCCGAGGGGACTTGCCCGCAAATCGACTCAAGTGTCTGCGGCTCTGGAGGTTCCGGGCCATAATCCAGGCACAGATCCATGACGCAATAGGCGGGGTCACCGTCAAGGTCATGATCATGAACGTGCAGAATTCCTGGATGCGGTTCGCTTGATCGGAGCTTGTCCAGGCAGTGTTTGATATAGTCCTGATTGATCGCCTCCGGTTTGAACACCTTCACGGCTACCTCCGTCTCTTCCTCCCAGGTGCCCGCATACACCACGCCACACGATCCCTCGGCGATGAGGTCGTGGCAAATGCAACCGGGGAACTGTGGGAATTCAGACAAGGGAGCATTAAGTAAACAGGTAGTGAGCCGTCTAGCAATCGGAATTATCAACCTTGATTACGAGTTCTTCGCAAATGATCAAGCAAGAGACTCTTCTTCGGCGCCAGATGTGATGGCAACCCCATACCATCACAGAGCGTCTTCCTCTATAATGTCTTTATTGAGTATGGTTTCTATTCTAGGCGAACCGAGACAATGGAACTGTTTCTCAAAAGCGTTCTCTAAAACGCGGAACGCTGCACCCCGGAAATGGGTCGTGGCACCGAGCATCCGAGGATACCCAGTGCCACGTTCTCCTCCCCAAAACCCAAGGATACACCACTTCTGAGATCCTTAAAGCGAAATTGGAATTTTGACTCCACCGAGCGCATCAAGCATCAATAGCGGAATCCTTTGTCGTGGACGATCGCGCAAAGACGAGGCTGGCACGTCCGCATCAACGCGCGGAAGATGCGGGCTCCGATGCCGATCCGCCGATCTGCCGATCTGCCGAAGTTGATTGATTGATTCCCCCTTTTGATTCAATCCTGGACTTCACGGCGTCTCAACGATGCTCTACGCTTCTCCCCTACACGATCCGTCACCCCCAGGGTTTACGCAAGTAGCGAGACAAGTCGTTGATTCTTGATTAGGGTGATGGCGTGGTCACGATC
>JAQCER010000869.1 GCA_027618625.1 Verrucomicrobiota bacterium | reverse complement strand
TGTTACCGAAGACGGCTGGAGCCACCAGCGCGTCCAGTTGTTACCGATCAACCCAGACTATCCTCCCATCGAAGTCGATCCGGACGAGGCCAGCGAAATGGTGATCGTAGGGGAACTGGTAGCCCCTCTATCCTCGTAAGATCTCCACAAATGCATCATAGGAACCAGGCGCCGTGATCCGCAAGATCAAGAGCCAGTCAATCCCTCATGATCTGCATCATTACCTCCAGTAATCCGCGAGATTTCTGCGGAACTTGGCCAGCACTGATAAGCTGGGCGCCTTATGCTTCTCATCGAGGCGTTCCAGTACTTCCTTGGTCAGGTTTCGGAGGCCGGTATAAAATGGCGATGTCGTCGATCCGTAGCGCTTCACCAGAGTTCTGGCATCGCTGGAATTCTTGTCGAGTGCGTTGAGAGCTTCCGGACGATGGAGAATCTCAGATGATTTTGAAAACAGCGGAGGAATTCCACCATCTTCCGAGAGCCTCTGCAGAGACGCTCTCGCCTTTCGATAGGATGTGCTGCCTCGGTTGGGACAGATGTTCAGCAAAGTGCCGAGGGGCCGGATTCGGTGCGGACTGTTCTTTTGGGCTTCGTGAACGACGCCCACCGGCACGTCCAGATCACCGGAAGAGAACCAGTCCGGTTTGTCCGGCAGAAGCCACCATCCGGCAGCGCGCATCCCGATCTTCGCCAGCGTGCGCGACTGAGAACCTGGAAAATCAATGAGACAGATGTCAAAATCCTGCTGCAATGGTTTGAGGCAATCGGAAAGCAATTCAAAGTAGTTCGCCTGACTGTCCATCGGCAGGGCCGCCAGCCAATCCATCCACAAATCCCAGTCTGCCCGCGATCCAGCGAGCACCGACACTGGCGCTAAGAATTTGGTCTTTCCCCGTGCCTTCTGCTCTGGACGTTGCAATAGAAACGTTTCCACCGTGGCCTTGTCGGGATTCGCATAGGTCGCCGGATCCATGAGACGGGGTAGCGATCGCTGATCTATAAACGCATTTTCCAGCATCTCCCCACCCACAAGACCGCCTGCGGCGTTGTTCTGCGGATCGAGATCCACCACCAGCACGCGCTTGTCATAAAGTGAGGCAAGAAAGTCCGCCAGGAATACAGTCACAGCACTTTTTCCGACGCCGCCTTTAGTATGGTAGATGCCTATCGTTTTCATTCAGTTTTCAGTCGGTAGATGTTGGTGTGGAGATGGCGGAATTGGCTGAGCAAAGCGCCCTTGGGCTCGGAGTAGCGCGGGCTTGCAAGGTTTTGTGTTCTCCGGGTTTCATGGCTTCTGGTTTGATTTCCACTGGGCGAACTCACTCGGACGGAGCCGGTAACGGGCAATGTTTCCATCGTGCAGGCTTATTAATTCCACTTCCACCGTTTCGATGAATTTTGCACGGTCTTCCTCAGGAATTTCAGTGGCAGCATGCTGGCCGATCCATTCATCTGCCCTAGCTTCGCTATGCGCTGCCTGCACCACCTCACGCACGAAGCGCCCGAGCTGGCTGCGATACTTGAGACGAAAGGGGTCTGGATCGCCGAGGGATTGTCGAACCGCGTTATAGCGTTGGGCCGAGCGGGCGTAGGCCCACACAAAGACGTCCCTCAAATATTCGATGCGTTGGAGTTCATAGACTCCGATCAGAGCGTTGAGGTAGTCATCTGCCTCCACATCGACAAAAGAAAGCGGGCAAAAGTTGTGCCGGACCATCGGGATGTTGGCTGCCAACCGGGATACGCGTTTGTTGACGTCCTCAAAGGTCTGCAAGTAGGGCAACTGAACCATCACAAAAAACGCCGCTTCGAAGGGGTTCTCGATGCTGCTGGCTTTGGTCAGAATCAGGAGAAAGTTTTCTTCAATCTGCTGCGGGACCTCCAAGGGATGAAAAACCGTGCCCGAGATTCCCACAGGACGGGAGCGTATGCTTCCGCATGCTGCCGGGTCGCTCATGAGGTTATCGGAAAGCAGGGCATGCAGATTGCAAATCGTGTAACGGTTGAATCCAATCTCTTCGGTCGGATCTGCCAGCATCTCGATAGCCGCTTTGTGATTGAGAATCATCTGGGCTTCCTGAGTGGCTTTGCCTTCTGCCGACTCGCCCAGTTCGAGCAGGCGCTGGGTTTCAAGCAAGGAATAGGTGTTGCCCTCCAGCCGGCTTGAGTTCCAGGCAAGGTCGATGAGCAAACGATCCAGGATTTGGCGCAAGTAGGTTCCCGCCGGTAAATCCGTAATACCGACTTGCCCCATTTCGGCCAGGCGTTTGCGGGTCGCCAATGGCAGATAAAAGGTGGTGTTTGGCTGGTAGGACGTCAGGAAGGATGGGTCGTAGCAGACCGGTTGGCGCCTGCTGGGCGGCTGCGTGACCAGCCTCTGGATTTCCCTCGCTTCAGCGCTCAGCCAATCCTGGTCTGTCGTCGTTCCCATCACGTCGCTGGTTGGCTCGGGTATCTGATAACGTCGTCCTCGCCCCTCTCCCTGCGGAACCAGGAGTCCCCGCTCACAAAGCAAATCCAGTCGGCGTTGAAGGGTGCGGCGTTTGAACTCCACACGGCCATTAGCCATCAGTTCGGCTACGGAGGCTCCATTCTCGGCGGAAGCCACCACCGCCAGGATGGCTTGCAACTCGTCGTCTGGAATCTGAAGTGGCATGATTTCGGCTTGATGTGGCGCAATAAATCCGGATTTCTGTCTTAAAACGCCTTATGTGG
>JAQCER010000868.1 GCA_027618625.1 Verrucomicrobiota bacterium | reverse complement strand
ATTCTTTCCGTGGACAACGAATTGCTTGCTGACGCTGACGCTGGTAAAATTGTCCACATCCGGGGCAAGCGGAATCGCGGGGGCAGGTCGTGGCAACGCTGACGCTGCGCTGTCAACTTCCTGAGCGTCTGTAGTTCCTAACACACACACCAAGAAGCCCGCCGTCAGCAGAGCAACTGACAACAGTCCTTCGCCCGATCTGCCAAAGCAGCGGCGACGATGCGCGACCATACTTTCCATGGGAACGAACCTAAAGCCCAACCGCCCCGTGTGCAAGAACTGCGAGTGGGGCAGTGGGGCGAGTCGGCCGAACTTTGCCGCCGACAGGCTCAAATTGTCAGCAATTCCTGATAACCAACATATTCCCAACAGATTTCCCGCGAACTACCGGGACTTGAGCGACCACCGGGCCGCGCTACACTCTGGTCGATGCCATCCTCAGCCGCGGCCAACGCCTTATTCTTTGATAACCCGATATACTGGATGGCTTGCGGCCTGATGATTGTGGCTGCCATCTATCTGTCGATATTCATTCACGAATTTGGGCACTGGTTGTTCGGCAAGGCGTGCGGGTTTCGCATCGTGGGATTCTCTGTAGGGGAAGGTCGAATGCTCTGGCGTGGGAAGATGGGCGGCGGTTTTGTCCATCTGCGGTTGTTTCCCACGGAAGGCTACGTGGTAGCCGTTAAGGAATCAGCCCCCGTCACGAAGACACAGGACTTCCTAGTAAGCGCGGGAGGCCCGATTTTCACGGCTCTCACGTTCGCATGCGTTGGTGCCGCCTATCGGTGGGGAAATTTCACCGTCCTTGGGGAAACATGGAGCGTGCTGGCCTGGCAAATGCTCGCAATCACCATGGTGTTGCTGGGGATCGATTTGCTCTACAATTTGTGGCCCCAATATGGCAGCCTGTCGGGTGCGCCCGTTTCCAATGACGGCATGCGTATGCTTCGGGCGCTACTGTCCAAAACCTATCCGCGCCCCCACTGGTATCAGGCCCAGCTCAGGGCAGCTTTCCATGATGGCGAAGAGACCAGCGAATCGCAGGCCCCGAACTTTAAAGAAACCGCGGAGGCCAGGACTCTGCTCCTTAAAGCCTCCATTCATCACTGGGACAACGAAAGCGAGCTCGCGCTCATGACCGCAGACGAGACCCTGCAGCTTCCCGGACTTACTCCACAGGAACAAGCTCTGATCCTCAACGAGGCTGCCAGCTTTGCTCCGCAGACGAAAGCCGGATTGGACCTCGCACTGGAATACCGCGAGCGAGCTTATGCTTTGTTCCCAAAGATGGATTCGTTCGCCTGTGAACTGGCCTGGACTCAGATCCGCCTGCGTTTCTACGACCGTGGGCGGGCTATACTCGAGGAAGTTCTGGAGCGAAGTCAGGACAACGACACCCGCGCCACTGCGCTATGCATTCTGGCTCTGGCAGATGCATCACAAAATCGCCGCGAGGATGGCATTAAGCGAACTCAGGAGGCACGCAAGCTTTCACCATTTTGCCCTATGTTACCTGTCGCACGTGCCGCGTTGTTCGGCGGCACGGCGGAGTTCAATACGAATCGATAAGCCCTCTGTCAGTCAGCAAAGTCGAATGCCAACTGCGCCACTGGCGCGAAGGTCCTGCGATGAAGCGGGCACGGCCCCTGCCTGCGTAGGGCGTCCATATGCAGGCGCGTCCCATAACCTTTGTGTTTCTCAAATCCGTAGCCGGGATACTTCTTTGCCTGCTCGATCATGTAGCGATCGCGCTCAACCTTTGCCACGATGCTGGCCGCAGCAATCGAGAGACTGAGACCGTCGCCACCGACGACTGCTTTTTGGGCGAAGGGAAACCCGCGCACTTCGAGGCCATCGATAAGCGCAATGTCTGGAGCCACGGCCAGTGCCAGCACGGCTCGCTTCATCGCCAGATGAGTCGCCCGCAAAATATTCAGCGTCTCGATTTCCTCGACCGATGAGCGGGCGGAGGAAATGATCACGTCCGGGTTGGCTACCAGTTCATCGTAGATGGCATCCCTGCGCAGGGCGGTCAACTTTTTCGAGTCGTTCAATTCAGAATGCTCGAAACCAATCGGCAGATACACGGCAGCGGCGAAGACGGGCCCGGCCAGCGGCCCGCGCCCAGCCTCATCGACGCCTGCGATGTGTGCCTTGCCTTCAGCACGAAGAGCGTTTTCGAGATCCAGGGAACAGAGGCTCATGGCGACGATTATTAGAGGAATTCCGGAGCTGAGCAAGCAGCGAATCTCCTGTGAAGGAGATTCTCGGAAATTCTCAACAGACCAACGTGACACCCGCTTTCCCTTGCATGGCACCCGATTCCCAATTACCTCAATCCTTTCCATCAACCCGTTCGTATTGCGTCTTATGAAACTTTTCCATCAACTCTGCCTGACTGCTGCCGCCATTTCTACCGGATGGGCTCAAGAATCGACTGAAGAATCGTTCATTCCGAACTTTACCGTAGGTAGCATCTATGGCTCGTGGACGGATTCAGCGGCATTCGATGGCGGGGGAGAGATCGGGATGTACGAGTTCGCCACCAATGCAGACCTCCCGATCATCATGCGGGATCAACTCAAACTGACGGCTGGAGTTCGCTATCGCTTCAATTCGATCGACTTCGATGGAACGGACACGGTGTTTTCGTCGCAGTCACTCGATCTCCATCGACTTGAAGTGCCGGCAAACCTTTGGATCAATAGCGGAGCT
>JAQCER010000867.1 GCA_027618625.1 Verrucomicrobiota bacterium | reverse complement strand
TCGGCGGGCTTTACGCGCACGCGCACGGAGTCGTGAACAATTTTACCGACTACCCAAAGGAACTGGTGACCTTTCCGCGGCAGTTGCAGAAGGCTGGTTACAACACCGCCTATATCGGTAAGTGGCACATGGGCGAGGACGATGACAGTAAGCGCCCGGGCTTCGACCACTTCGTCACGCATCGGGGGCAGGGAAAGTACTTCGATACTGAGTTCCGGATTGATAATGGTGAGCGCGCGGTGATTCCCGGATACTACACGACGGTGGTGACCGATCTGGCGATCGACTGGCTGGGCAAGCAGGGCAAGGATAAGCCTTTCCTGTTGATGCTCGGGCACAAGGCGCCGCACAGTTTCTATTTCCCCGAGCCGAAGTATCAGCACGTTTTCGACGACGTGCGTATCCCGTATCCCGAGTCCGCATTCCGCCTGGATGACAAGCCTACATGGATCAAGCAACGCCTCAGCACCTGGCATGGCATTTACGGGCCCTTGTTCGAGTGGCGGAAGGATTTTCCGGATACATCAGCTGCTGGCATGCTGGCATTTGAGAACATGACGCGTGCATATTGGGGCACGATCTTGTCGGTCGATGATTCGGTAGGTCGGCTTTACGACCAGTTGTATCGCACGGGCGAGTTGGACAATACGTTGTTCATTTTCACCAGCGACAATGGTTTGCTCAGCGGCGAGCATGGCATGGTAGACAAGCGCACTGCTCACGAGGCGTCTCTACGGATTCCTCTGGTCGTCCGCTATCCAAAGCTGGTCTCAACCAAGTTGCCAAAGGTGATCGAGGCGCAGACATTGACGCTCGATTTTGCCCCGACGATTCTCGAAATTTGTGGCGCTGAACCTTTGCCCAAAGTGCATGGGATGTCGTTTGCCAAGCTTCTTGAGGGCGATGATCCCGAGTTCCGCACCAGTTGGTATTACGAATACAACTACGAAGAACAGTTCCCTTACACCCCGAATGTCCGCGCCATCCGCACAGATGACTGGAAATACATTCGTTATCCGCACGGTGATGGATCCGAGGATAGGCACATGGCGGAACTCTACAACTTGAAAAGTGACGTGGAAGAGAGCCACAATCTCATCGGCGATCCAAAATATGCGGAACTGATTAAGAAGCTTCGGGCCGATCTCGATCAATTGATCGCCGCCTCTGGAGCAACGCCGGACAAAATGCCGATCGATCAAGGAATTAAGGGCGAACTACCCGATGCGAAGATCCGGTAATCGCTAGAATAGTGAAGACAAACACGGGGCCGATATCGAATCGATGTACTGTCGCCAGATCTCGGACGCGGTCATGGTCTCGGGCACGAACGCTCTCAACAGGTAGCGGCCTTCGCGAAGCATCACGGCACGCAGTTTCTTGCGTTGCAGCGTAAAGGTCAAGGACTTGGCGTTTTGCGCGTTTTGCGGTATTACCGCTGGCCAGGCGGTAGCTTTCCACGATGCTCCAGTAGCCGAGGATCTTGCCGTCTTTCTTGCGTTGGTTGCATTTGAGGAACATCGCGCCAGCACGATAGCGGTGCTGAAAATCTCGTAAAGGAGCAGGGTCTCCCCCACAAGCCTCTGAGAAAATGGGCGCGAAAATTTTTAGAGCCGAAGCCGACTTGTGCGGCTAAATGCGGTCAACACGCAGCGCGTTGAGACCGAAAATTTGAGAACAAACGCACCTCAGCTGACAAGCGTCCAGATCCTCCCGGAAACTTAAAAAGAAAGAAGTCACCACCCCCGCGAATCGTGAAAGTCGGGGTAGTAGGGCGCGTCCCGCTTGATGGGGAAGAATTCGCCCGCCTTGAAGCGCCGCTCCTCGCCGTCGAACGAGGTGCTGACTCGCAACGCTTTGGAGCATTCTGCAAAAAGGGGAAACCAATCTCGAAGAAATGGCTTTCCGTCAGTGGAGCCCTGCGGTAATCCACATCGTATTGCAGAGAACCCTTCCGGACTTCTCCTGCGAACCGGATTGCCGCCCCGCCCTGCGATCAGGCGCCTGCTAAGCTAAGCCAACGCGCGGGTTCCTTCGAGCGCTCCCGTGAGCGCGTCGTGCACTTTGAGAACATCGGCCACTGCAGGGAGGACGTGACCGCTGCCGATCGTTTCCATCCATCTGCAAGTGCTGTAGTTTTGCATCGTTGTTCCGTAACTGGCCAGCCAAGTCTCGAAAGCGGTGACTTGGGCAGGTGATTCCCTTGGGAAGGGGTTTGGTGGTTTTGTCAGGCCGATTCGCCATGGCTTCGGGGTCAGGCGCGCGCGGTAACTCTTCTGTGCCTTGCATAGCTTTACGTATTGCAGATCGGCACCTGCTGCATCGAACAGTTGGGTGGCAAAGGCGTCGTTCGGTGCGCAAAGCCGGTCCGTTACGATCGCTCGGAAGCCAGCCGCCGTCCGATAGATTCGCATTGGGCAGTTGAGCTGCACCGCTGCTGCTTTCAGTTTTGCACAAACAGCCGTTTCGTGGTCGCTTTTGCCGCCGAACAGTCGCTTGATCGATTGCACGAATCCGTCCAGTGGAATATCAGCATCGACGATGATCACTCTGTCGGTGTTCAAGATCAGTGCGCCATAGCTGTTGCGGGTGACGATGTTCGTCGCCTCACCTGCAGAGAATTCCTTCAGGATTTCCTCACGGAGCGGATTTCTAGGGCGTGTTTTCAAATGTGATGGAGCGTGTAATCTATTGATGCAAAGAGGAATATGAATGCCAT
>JAQCER010000866.1 GCA_027618625.1 Verrucomicrobiota bacterium | reverse complement strand
TGAACAACTATGCGCAGGATGTAATCGGAAAGAGGGAATACTTCGACACTCTCACGTCCTACACCCGGTCGCACCACTGGAAGAAAGACGATGGCGCGACGGTTCCCTGGGTTGATGAATCCCTGAACCCCGATACCGGCCGATGGATTATTAACGCCAAGTTCCCCAAGACGCGAGGCCGCTACTACAATCACTCCACCTACAACGACCTGATCATCACCGGCCTGATCGGACTCCGTCCGCGGGCGGATGATGTGATCGAAGTGAACCCGCTGCCGCCGGAAAACCCCTGGGAATCCTTCTGCCTGGACCGAACGGTGTTGAATCGGAGGTGTCATAAAACAGCGTAGAGTGCCTCGAGCCGAGGCACAGCGAGGGCTTCCGCGATCTGATTGAGGATTGCCTGGCGAAGCCACCGGATGAACTTCACACTGCGTTGTGTGGCCCGCTGGGGTTGCAGGAGGAGCGATGATATGGGCCAGTCGACTTTGGCACACTCCTGAACCAGCGAATCCACCCGCTGGCTGCGGCGCTGGTCTTCAGCGACGTTGCGCAGTCCGTGCCGTTGCTCAAGACCCTGTTCGTAACAAACCAGCAAATTATGGGTAATGGCAATCATATGAGCCTGCACCTGTTTGGCGGCCAGACTGGAGCCCCAGGCCTTCTTCTGACCAAGCTTGTTTTTCACGTCATCAAACACTTTCTCCACTTCCCAACGCCGCCGATACAGTTCGGCGATGACTCCCGGGGGAAGATCCATTTCGTTGGTGAGGAACTCGTAAATCTTTCCGGTCCGCGGGTCCTGATACATGACCAGTCGCAAATCGTGCCCATCACGAGAGCGAACCTTGTGGTCGGCCAGAACACCAAGATTGCGCGCATCCGACCGCTCCCATGGGCGGTCTTGGACCCACTCGAAAACCATGTTCTCCTTGACCCGGCTTAGAAGGTAAACGGCGCACTCATGGCGACATCGCTTCCAGTAACCGAAGTCGATACCCGCCTTATCGTAGATCAATAAAACCCGTGTGCCCTGCGCCACGCCTTGGCGCAGACCCTTGGGCTTGATTCGCTTGAGCGCGCTCATATCGTGCTCGTGCAATCCCTGTCCGGCAGCCAGATGCCGTAGGGCATGGGTGCGAAGATTCAGGCTGTAGAAATGTCCCACAGCCACTTTGTTTCCTTTGTGCCGAGCGTCATGGCATGCCGCTTTGTGCCAGTGGCCGTCGGCCGCGAAGCACGCATAGTTCGCCAGTTCGGCAATGTCGGCTAGGCGATCGCACACTCGGGGCTCAATGGCGGCGATGAGAGCCAGGCTCACATCCCGCGCCACATCGCAGCGGCGCTGACTTCTCAACGAGGCGAAGTAATTGGCGTAGGTGGGGGGAGTTACAAAACGCAGGCCGTGTTCCTGTAAAAAGGCCCAACCACTTTGGCTAGCTTCAAGAACGCGTTGAACCCCCATTCGCGTCCACTGATCGTCGGGAAACACGGGACAGGGCCACGAAGCAGAAGTGGTGGAAATAGCTTGCTCAAGGGGTTGGAAAAACGCTTGGTTAACCGTCGTTGAATTTAGAATTTTCAGCATTGACCCAATTTTGGCGGCCACCTTGGGTGTCAAGCATATTTGCTGGATTTTCTTGCGGGTTCTACGCGGCTTTCGGCCTGCGGGAATGGTTTCCGGACCCCGGGATATTGAACGCGCGGATGGGTTGCTCCAGCTCTACTAATCGGCTCTGTTGCGTGCCTATCTTAGGCTGCGGATTTAACACCAATCGCCTGGACCATGTGTTGTACCATGGTCGCATCCTAACCATCATCTGGGATAAGACCGGTGAGAAATACGGCAGGGGCAAAGGCCTGATCGTGCTCGCTGACGGGAAGAGGATCGCGCATTCAGAAGGGCTTTCAAGAATTTTTGGGTCACTCAAATAGCGACCCTGAGGTTCCTGGCTATGGAAGACAAATCTCCTATCTCGCCTACCTGAGATTCTTACAAGGAAAGGGCAAGTAACGATTCCGGCTGCGATTCGCGAGAGATTGGGGCTGAAGCCGGGTCAAATTCTCGAGCGTGACCGAAAAATGGCGCTCGCCGGAACTCCGAGAATGACTCCGGCCGCCAGGGACGCCGGCATGATCCAGAGAAAGCTCAATCCGAACCATCCCAGGTATGCGATGCCGACTGCGATGACGATCGATCCCGCGGTGCCGACGAGGGTTCCGGCGGTGGTTGCATTTGGAATGAACAGGGCCATCAGGAACATAAAGAACAGCGGCGCCACGAAGAGATTCACGACACGGAACGCAACTTCCAGCAAGTTCCCTTGCACGAAATGGACCGCAAAACTCAGAAGAATTACGGCCACTCCCACCCACACCGATGCCCACCGCGCGGACCGAATTTGCTGGTGTTCATCCTGAGGGCCGGACCGTAGGCGATTCAGAAAATCGACCGTGATGACCGTGGATGAGGAATTGATTCCGGACGAGAGACTCGACATGGCGGCTGCTAGCAGTCCGGCGATCACGAGGCCGCTGATACCCGCGGGCAATCCGACGGCGATGAAACGCGGGAACAGTTGATCGGCATCCCCCATGATCGTCTGCCCGGTCGCCAGCATGTCCGGGTGGACAGTGAACCATGCGAGCAGCGCCATGCCCAAAATCATCATGAAAACCGTCACCAATCCGTCCGCGATCATGGACACGGCAAGCACCCG
>JAQCER010000865.1 GCA_027618625.1 Verrucomicrobiota bacterium | reverse complement strand
CATTGTCGAGTTCAAGACGCCTCGTAGCGATTTGATTTTTTGAAGGACTGGATTCTCGTTTTCCCGTGCCTTGAGATGGATATCGCCTAGCTGTAGAATTAGAACTTCCATAATTGCGTTAATTCGTCTTTTGAAGAAGAAATGTGTAATGAGAATGTGCCAGGCAGTTTACGCGGCGTTGCAGGCAGGTGTCGAAGATTACACTGGGCCGGATTTAGGGATTTTACATGTGGATCTCACGACCTTCAGGGTTGGGAAAAAGTGTGCGTCTTGCGACGCTGATGTCCAAAACGCTACCAAGATTTCTTGACCGCTCCCGGGAGGTTTCGGTCGATGGCCAGTCGACATTTGTGGCGGCGTTTCTTTTTGATCTTCGGTCGCTGGGGAGGTGTTCCGGGTGCTCTGTCAGCTTAAGGCAGGAAGCCGATAATCAATCGGCGAGGATCGGCTCTTCCGCTGCGGAAGAGCTGACCGTTACCTGCGGCTCGTCGGGCGCATCAGCTTGGGCCGTCGACTGGGCATGATCGACCTGCTGGGACTGCAGATGGGTGGCCCGGATGGCCGGAATCGTGGTGACGATGTTAGACATGGTGGGTCGTTGTAGTAAGTAGTCGCTTGAAAGGGGGAAGAATACGGGGCAGCCGGTGTGCGCCGACCGCCCCGGCTAAGTCTACTGGCAGGCTTCGCAGGTGCCGCCATTCATCATGGCCTCGATGCTGCAGGTCGTGCGTTCGTCTTGGGTCAATTCGCGAGTCGCGCCGTTGTTGCCAGCGTGGCCACGAACTTCTTTCTTCACGGAGACGGTGGCTTTTTCGATGTTCGAGGCGCCCATGGTGCGGAGGTAATAGGTTGTCTTCATCCCGGCACGCCACGCTGCGCGATACATGTGCGATAGCGTTTTCATGTCGGTCTGCTTGAGGAACAAATTGACCGACTGTGACTGGTCGATCCATTTCTGGCGACGGGCAGCGGCTTTGATGAGCCAGTTGAAATCGATGTCGAATGCCGTCGTGTAGCGCTGCTTGACCTCTTCGGGAATTTCTTCGATCTCCGCCAGTTCGCCGTCGTAATACTTGATCTTGTTGAGCATCTCGTGGCTCCACAGGTCAAGTTTCTTCAGGTCGCGTACCAGGAACGAATTGAGCATGATGAACTCGCCCGACAAGTTGCTCTTCACGAACAGATTCTTGTAGGAAGGCTCGATGCACGGGGTACTTCCCATGATGTTTGAGATCGTGGCCGTCGGGGCAATGGCCAGCACGTTGCTGTTGCGCATGCCTTGCTTGGCAATTTTCTCGCGCAGGGGTGCCCAGTCCATTCTGCCGCCACGTACGACTTCGATCGTCTGGCCACGTTCGCGCTCCAGAAGGTCGATCGTGTCTTGCGGCATCAATCCGCGATCCCACTTGGAACCTTTGTAAGTGGAATAGGTGCCCCGTTCGGCTGCCAGATCACTGGACGCCTCATAGGCGTAGTAGGCGATTGCTTCCATGAATTCGTCGTTGAAATCGACGGCAGCCTCCGATGCGAATGGAACACCTTTCATGTAGAGCGCGTTCTGCAATCCCATGACGCCCAGACCGATCGGACGGTGGCGCATGTTGGAACGGCGGGCGGCGTCGGTCGGGTAGAAGTTGATGTCGATCACGTTGTCCAGAGCACGGGCAGCGATGCGGACACTCTGGCGCAGCTTGTCATGGTCGATGTTGCCTTTTGCATCGATATGCGAATCGAGCACGATCGAACCCAGGTTGCAGACGGCAGTCTCATCCGGGCCGGTATTCAGTGTGATCTCGGTGCAAAGGTTTGAGCTGTGAATCACGCCGACGTGATCCTGAGGGCTGCGGACGTTGCACGGATCCTTGAAGGTGATCCATGGGTGGCCGGTTTCGAAGATCATTTTCAGCATCTGCTTCCACAGATCAATTGCGGGGATCTTGCGGCCATGGATTTCACCGGCGTCGGCCATCTTTTCGTAATCGACGTAGCGCTTCTCGAACGCGCTGCCGTAGATTTCGTGAAGATCCGGCGTTTCATTGGAGCGGAACAATGTCCAATCCTGACGAGATTCCATGCGCTTCATGAACAAGTCTGGCACCCAGTTCGCGGTGTTCATGTCATGGGTGCGCCGACGCTCGTCGCCGGTGTTCTTGCGCAGCTCAAGGAAGTCCTGAATGTCTGCGTGCCAGGTTTCGAGGTAGGCGCAACCTGAGCCCCGACGCTTGCCACCCTGGTTCACTGCTACGAGCTGGTCGTTGTGCAGTTTGAGGAAAGGAATGACTCCCTGGCTCTCGCCGTTGGTGCCGTGAATGTAGCTGCCCGTGCCACGCACAGCGGTCCATGAGCCACCCAGTCCGCCTGCCCATTTGGAAAGGTAGGCATTCTCAGCGATTCCCCGCTGCATGATGGACTCGATGCTGTCACCCACTTGATAGAGGTAGCAGGACGACAGTTGCGAGTGATTGGTTCCGGAGTTGAACAACGTCGGCGTGGAAGAACAGAAGCGCCGCCCTTTGTAAAGGTTGTAGAGGGCGATGATGCGCTCGGTCTGGTCTGTCGTCTCATCGATGAAGATGCCCATCGCGACGCGCATCCAGAACAGCTGCGGTGATTCCAGGCGTTTGTGCGGGTGCACGTGCTTGTCGACGATCAAATACCGGTCATACATCGTCTGGATTCCGAGATAGTCGAAGTCCATGTCTGCCGCTGGGTCCAGCGCC
>JAQCER010000864.1 GCA_027618625.1 Verrucomicrobiota bacterium | reverse complement strand
AGTCATTCGCCTACACCTGCACGAATTTCCATAAGTACAAGTACAAACTATTGAAAACACGCCCTAGCTAGCTACTACGCAATGATGCAGCCGATGACGTTCCCGATCGCGTCGTCCACGTAGAAGGATTCTCAATTTCAACTATATCGTACCAGTACAAGTCCTGGCCAGATTTCGCTAGCATATACCCTCCCGAGTTTCCCAATACCTTCAGGAACTGCTGAGTTGGCCGCCATTCTACAACTTCTCAATAAAGCTCGCAACAGTTTGATTATGAGATGATTACAGCTATTTTATCGGTGTCGTATTCACGATCAATCCGGCACAATTGCGAGCAACACTTTTCTTGTTGCAAACGAGTCTCAGTTGCTGTTTCATTCCATACGATGCCTACCTTGGACGTCAGAGAACTTGAAACCGACAGCGCTATGACTCTCAGTCAAGCGAGAGTCGGCTGCGATTTTCGCATTCAGATTGTGGCGGGGCCGCAGTGTGATCGCCTCAGGGATCTAGGTTTCTGTGAGTCTCTACAAGTGCGGAAGCTGGCGGATGGACGCAACATGATCTGTTCGATCTGTGGCACTCGGCTGGCGATCAGCCAGGAACTCGGAAAACAGGTAAAAGTGACTCCACTCTAGCCTGACCGTCCCCCCGCCACTTGTACGACCAAGACGTGAGTGAGACAACACATCAAGCACTGGACACAATCGCGCTGGCAGGCAATCCAAACTCCGGCAAAACGACTCTTTTCAACGCACTGACCGGCCAAGCCGCCAAGGTTGGCAACTACTCTGGCGTGACTGTCGCCGTGAAAACGGGAGAAATGTTCACGCCACACGGGCGGAAACTCCGGGTAGTCGACCTGCCGGGCTGTTACTCACTGAAGGCGAATTCGCTCGACGAAAAGGTAGCATTCGATTTTCTCGCGGGCGGCGAAGATCATGACCCCGACGATCGACCAGACTTGGTCGTTTGCGTCGTCGATGCCTCGAATCTGGAACGCCACCTGAATCTAACGCTTCAGGTGATCGAACTTGGACTGCCAGTGGTAGTAGCATTGAACATGGTCGACCTGGCCGAGAAAGGCGGCGTTCGCCTGGATCCGCAAAAGTTCTCTGAAGAGCTGGGAGTGCCGGTGGTGCCGATGCAGGCGAATGCGGACAAAGGCATCGTCGATCTAAAACACGCGATTCGCCATCCATTCCCGCCTGTTGCAGATCCCCACTGGAAGCACAATGGCGAAGACACTGAAGCAGCCGACCGCTCGCGGCGCACGTTTATCCAGATGCTCTGCTCCGAAGCAGCGCGACGTCCAGATCAGGACCAACTGACCTTTTCCGACAAGGTCGACAGCGAACTGCTGCACCCCCTTCGCGGCTGGATTTATCTGGCAGTGACCATGTTCGTCGTGTTCTGGGCGATCTTTTCGTTTGCCGCGATTCCGATGGGCTGGATCGAGAGCGCCCAGGAATGGCTGGCCGTGCGCATAGGCGGGATGATGGCAGAGGGTGATCTTCGGTCGCTTGTAACCGATGGCATCATCGGTGGTGTCGGCAGTGTGATCATTTTCCTGCCGCAGATCGTGTTGCTGTTTCTGTTCATCGGACTACTCGAAAGCTCTGGCTATATGGCACGTGCAGCGTTCCTCATGGACCGAGTGATGGGCCGCGTGGGACTCAGTGGCAAGGCGTTCCTGCCCCTGTTCAGCTCGTATGCCTGCGCCATCCCAGGCGTCATGGCAACGCGGACCATTGATTCGGCAAAAGAACGGCTGGTAACGATTTTCATAGCGCCATGGATGAGCTGCTCGGCACGCCTGCCGGTTTATTTTCTCCTCGTTCCGATGCTTTTGGGCCGGGGTGAAGGTCACTCGGTCCAGGCGATGGTGCTGTTCGGACTCTATGCGATTGGCACCGGCACGGCACTCATCGTGGCGAAGCTGTTGCGGAAAAAATTGGGGCCCGATGAGATCCCCAGTCACTTCATGCTTGAGCTGCCCGCGTACCGGGCTCCGCAGTGGAGCTACATCTTTCGCCATGTCTGCGGACGCGCATGGGCATTCCTGAGAAAAGCTGGCACCATTATTCTTGGTCTCACGATTCTGCTCTGGGCACTCAGCACGTATCCAAAATCCAGCAGCGACGATCCCAAAGAACAACTTGCACACAGCGCCATGGGTCGGATTGGTGCCGTGATCGAACCCGTCGTTGCCCCCCTCGGCTTCGACGGGCGCGTCGGTACTGCTATCCTCACATCATTCGCAGCGCGCGAAGTCTTCAATGCCACCATGGCGATCCTCTATCAGGTCGAAGAGACCGACGATGAAGAACAGACTCGCGCGGCACTGCGGGATCGACTTGCAGCCGAGACGCGGGCTGACGGCTCTGCCATGTTCACTCCGCTCACCGTCATGAGCCTCTTGATCTTTTACATTTACGCCCTGCAGTGCCTGCCCACCACGGCGGTGGTGGCTCGGGAAACCGGCTCGTGGCGCTGGGGGCTCGGTCAGTTCTTTTTCATGACTGTATTTGCGTATATCTCTTCCATGCTTGTATTTCAGGGTGGCAAGTTGTTAGGATTCTGAAAAATGGAAGACTCCGCACAGTGGCAAACCCCAGCCGCAATCGCCGTAGTAGCGATCACCAGCCTGCTATTTGCCATCCGATTGGTGAAAAAGATCCGCACCCAGCCCGGCAAAAAGGGTGCCTGCGGCGAAGGTTG
>JAQCER010000863.1 GCA_027618625.1 Verrucomicrobiota bacterium | reverse complement strand
GGATCCTGCGGCAGCTGGTGGCGGATGACAGCCCTTCCGACCCACTGGCGCCGAAGCGACCGCATTTTGCACCAAAGGCGAAACGTGTGATCTTCCTGTTCATGACCGGCGGCGTGTCGCATGTCGACACCTTCGATCCGAAGCCAAAGCTCGCTGCCGATGTCGGCCGCGAAGTGAAACTGGACCATCCAGAGATCCGCAATCGCCCCGGCTACGAGCGCATTTTTCTCAAGGCACCGCAATGGAACTTTGCCGGTCACGGACAATGCGGCACAGAGGTCAGCACGCTTTTCCCTAACGTTGCCACATGCATGGATGATATAGCGCTGATCCGGTCGATGCATACCGATCACTCGAACCATTACAACGCGACCCTCGGCATGCATACGGGCTCGTTTGCGTTCGCCCGGCCGAGCATGGGGGCATGGGTGAGCTACGGCTTGGGGACAGAGAACCGGAACCTGCCGTCATTTGTCACGATCGCTCCGGCGCAGACCTATGCCGGCACGCAGGTGTATGCGAGCGACTTCCTGCCTGGCGCACATCAGGGCACGTTGGTCGTTCCCGGTGCAGAACCGGTGGCGAATATTCGGCCGCGCGTCGGCATGGACCGGCAGCAGATTGAACTGGCCGCGCTCCAGGCGATGAACCGTCGCCACCTTGCCGCCCGCACGGGTCACACGCTGGCGGAGGCGCGCATCCGCAGCTTCGAGACGGCGTTTGGCATGCAGATGGAAGTGCCGGACGTGTTCGATTTTTCGAAGGAAACGAACGCCACCCACGCGCTCTATGGACTGGAGCGGGGTGCGACAACAGGCTTTGGCTGGCAGTGCCTGGCAGCGCGACGACTGGTGGAGCGCGGGGTGCGTTTCGTCGAGTTGATCGATACCGGCTCGTCGGGAAACTGGGACTCGCACGGTGACATGAAGGATCACGAACGCCTCGCGCGCAACGTGGATCGCCCCATTGCCGGATTGCTCAAGGATCTGAAAGCTCTGGGCATGCTGGAAGACACCCTGGTGGTGTGGACAACGGAATTCGGCCGCACCCCATTCAACAACAAAGCCGACGCCGCCGGTCGCGAACACCACAGCTGGGCGTTCAGCTCGTGGCTGGCAGGAGCCGGTGTGCGGCCCGGCATTGTCCATGGCAGCACCGACGAATACGGCATCCGCCCCGCGACCGATCCGGTCCACGTGCATGACTTCCACGCCACCATCCTGCACCTGATGGGCCTCAATCACGAACGCCTGACGTTCCGCCACAGCGGTCGCGACTACCGACTGACGGATGTGTATGGCGACGTCGTCAACGAGGTATTGGCGTAACGCCCGGCAAAGTGGATGGCCTGAGTGGCCTGAGTGGATGGCTGCCGCTTTGCAGTTTCCTTGCCGCTGATTCTGGGTTAAGACGCGTCGATGGAAACATGCACGACAGCACAAATCGTTCAGCCGGGTGGCCCGGTGGAACTGCGCCAGATGCCGCTGCCCGACATCGAACCCGGTGGAGTGTTATTGAAGACTCTCTACAGCGAAGTGTGCGGCACCGATTGCCACTTGTTGCACGGGAAGCTGGAAGGGGTGCCATATCCGCTGATCCCTGGTCACGTCAGCGTGGGTGAAATCGCGATCGTCAGAGGCAGCGTGCGCGATGTCGATGGCATTCCATTTGCAGTGGGTGACCAGGTGGCGTTCCTGGATGTGCATGAGACCTGCGGGACGTGCTGGTATTGCACGGTGGGCAAAGCGACGACGCGCTGTCCATCGCGACGCGTCTACGGCATCACGTACGGGGCCGCCGATGGGCTGCTGGGTGGGTGGAGCCAGTTCATTTACCTCAAGCCCGGCGTGCGTGTGTTGCGCCTTCCTGAAAATGTCAGCCCGCTCAGTTATATCGCTGGCGGGTGTGGAATGCCGACCGCGTTTCATGCCATTGAACGGGCTGAGATCCAATTGGGGGATACAGTAGCGATCCAGGGCAGCGGCCCGGTGGGGCTGAACGCGGTGATTTTTGCCCAGCTGGCGGGTGCCGCAAAAGTGATCGTCACCGGATCGCCGAGCCTGCGTCTTGAACTCGCCATCCGCTATGGTGCAGATGAGGTGATCGATATCGCGAACACCTCCGCCGAGGAACGCATCTCGCGGGTGCGGCAACTGACGGGGGGCCGTGGGGCCGATGTCACCATCGAGGCCTGCGGCAATCCTGCCGCCATCACCGAAGGCATGGAAATGACGCGCGACGCCGGGCGCTACGTCATCGTGGGCCAGTATACCGACAATGGCCCAGCCCAGGTAAACCCGCACCTGCATATCAACCGCAAGCACCTCGACGTCCGCGGCTGCTGGGGATGCGATTTTTCGCACATCTATCGCGGACTCGCCCTGATGGCCCGATGGGGCAATCACTTCGACTGGCAGGCAATGATCACCAAGAGCTACGGACTCGCAGATGCCGAGCAGGCACTGGAAGACGTGGCGCAGTTGAAGGTGATCAAGGCAGTGATCAATCCGAGTCTTGATCTTGATGCTGGACCGTAGCGCGTTCCTTTCGCCTGCGAGAATAGCCTCCAGGCTCCGAATTTCGCCTGCAAACTCAGCAAAAATACTTCTTTGGATCGACCTTCTTTGGTTTGGTTGCGGGTTCCTTCGCTTCCTCTTTTTTTGCGCCTTCCTCCGCTTTCGCATCGTCGCCATTTTTCTTCTCGGCGTCGGCGTCTTCTTTT
>JAQCER010000862.1 GCA_027618625.1 Verrucomicrobiota bacterium | reverse complement strand
AGCAGTAGGCGCTTCCTTGGTCTTCCACACGCCATTGTAGGAATTCGGTTCGGTTCCCGAGATCTCGACGATCGCCCCTACACTGCGCCCATGGGCGGGAACTTCAAGAGTGATCTGGTTCGCCGCGCTGGCCCCGGAGGTGATGGCTGCCGTCTCGACATCGCCATTGACAAATACCGCCCCCATGGCCACCGCGACCGAGGCGACAAGCAGGGATAGAAATGCCTGCAGTTTGAACCGCAGAATAAGAATGAGCAGCAGGACAATCCCGAATGCGAGGAGCGCGAGGAGCGAGGTCGTAGGGAGTGAGCCTTGGGCGAGGATGTGCATGGTATGGGGATTAACGGTTGGCTGTGCAGTCGTTCGGACTCGTCAGACGCCCATCCATATCGAACCTGCGCTGGCTGCACAACCGTAAAAGTAGTCGAGGTAAGCCCGCACAAACCCGCACAAACCCACACCGATCGGCTTCCGCAGCCACGGCCAGAATGAGCCCATCATCGCGCGAAAGCCGACCTGCCTTCGGGAAATACTGGAATCGCTAAACTTTGAACTACCCTGCCTTATCGGGCAGATCGCTACCTTCATCGATTCCCTCCAGGCCACGGATGTCGATGTCTCTTTCAACCGTCACTACGTTGCTGCCGTTCGCCGTTTCCACATGGTAGATTCTCCTTGAGAGCATTTCCTTGAACGCCCACGCCACCTCTACGTGGTAGCCTGTGCCATCGCTGGTGATCGCCCGGATTTGCAGCATCAGCGGAGTCAGTTCTTTGTCAGTGCTGATATCAACGACAAACCGTTTGCCACCGAATTCCTTGTCACGAAAACTCGTTCCATCGACAAACCGAACAGGGGCATCGGCAAACTTTTGCAGGAAATAGGGCGAGGCAACATCCGCGACGTAGTCTCCCAAACTCAGATAAGCGATCTGGGCTTCGCTCAGCACAGCCTCCGGAACCTCGGTCAAAACGAAACGGACGACGGCAGCGGTGACATCCGTCTCATAAAGTGGACGATTCAGCGGTGCCCGTGACGAACAGGAACTACAGATTAGAAGAGCACTCACAAAGAGAAACAGGCGGGACAATGGAATTTTCACTGGCAATGGATACGTTGGGTCTGCGCGGAGAGCAACCAGCCACTTGCGCAAAAGGCAACGCTGCCTACTAACTGACATGACATCGTTGAACGGTGCGAATCGGATGGGACGGCGCGGCTCCGATTCCGTTTGAAATCGGGGACGGCGCGTGCATTTTGACCGCCCAACACAAATTCGGCAATGATGAGTATCAAAGAGGTCCAGTCGCTACCCGGCTTTCGGGAGTTTTATCCTGAATCCTGCGCGGTTCGTAACTACATATTCGAGATGTGGCGCAGCGTCGCGCATCGCTATGGCTTCGCCGAATGGGAAGGCCCGGTTCTGGAGCCGACGGATCTTTATCGCCGCAAGAGTGGCGACGAAATTGCCGGGCAACTGTTCTGCTTTATAGACAAAGGCGGACGCGATGTGTCCCTGCGCCCGGAATTGACTCCCAGCCTGACGCGCATGGCGGTGGCGAAGCAACGCGAATACAAAAAGCCACTGAGATGGTTCGAGATCGGGGCATGCTTCCGCTACGAAAAGCCGCAAAAAGGCAGGCTACGCGAGTTCTACCAGTTCAACTGCGATATGCTGGGAGAGTCTGCTCCCGCCATCGATGCCGAACTCATCGCACTCGCCATTGATGTCATGGTTGGCTTCGGATTTACAAAGGAACACTTCGCAGTGCGCCTGAGCGATCGCAACATCTGGAAGCGATTCATGCGGGAGGCAGGCATCACTGAAGACAATGAAACCGCTCTGCTGCAGATAATCGACAAGCTGGAACGCACGAAACCTGACTTGCTCGATGTGCAACTGCAGACGATCGGAACCACTCTCGTCGCCGTGCAGGGGTTCATCGCTTCCAAGGCCGAAACCGAAGCCGTTTCCACTGTTCGCCAGCAGCTCGAAGCGCGCGGCTTTGATGACTTTGTAAGTGTCGACCTCGGCATCGTCCGCGGTCTCGCTTACTACACGGGAGTCGTATTCGAAATTTTCGACTGCCAGGGAGACATGCGTGCTGTGGCTGGCGGCGGACGCTATGACAGTCTCGCCAAATTGATCGGTGGAGCCGACATGCCCGCTGCAGGATTCGCGATGGGCGACGTCGTGATCGGCAATTTCATCGAAGAGACGCCCGTAGCCAAAGCCAGGCTCGACGCCTACATCAAAGCCAGCTTTGAGCTGGACGCCTACGTAATTGTTGCCAGCGAGGAACGGCGTCCAGATGCCCTAGGCGTCGTCCAGAAACTCCGCAGCGCCGGACTGCGCGTCGACTTTGCTCTCACCGCTGCAAAGGTGGTCAAGCAATTCCAATCCGCCGAACAACGCAACGCCCGCCTTGCCATCATCGTCGGCAACGAGTTCCCTGGCATCAGCGTCAAGAACCTCACGACCCGCAAGGAGACTACAACTACCGCTGAAGGTCTCATCGAAACTGCGCAACAGGCCCTCGGTTAAACACAAAAACACCCGTTCGACTGAGCGGACGGGTGCTTTCGAAAAAACTGAACTTCATTCACTCAAGGGCTTTCCGGCAGCACAAAGATGACCGCAGAGACGGACCGACTCGGTTTCCGGACTCTGTTCTGTTCCTACTTAGTGCCTGGGAGAAAACGCGATTTTCGGGAATTTTCGA
>JAQCER010000861.1 GCA_027618625.1 Verrucomicrobiota bacterium | reverse complement strand
TGATGGAGACTTAACTTAATTCCTCAATTCGCTAAAATTTACACGGTAGGTGAGTTCGGGTGCTCTCGTCCACGCGTCAAAGCACTGGAAGGTGAGATGGGGCGGATCTCCGTTATCCTCGCTGATTCCGTCATTCTTCCACTGAATATCGATCAACGCGTAGGCATCTCTGGCATGCGAAACAGGACTGACGCGATGGGTCGCATACACGTGCGGCTCTTCCTGATTGATGCCAGAAAACATGAGTTCGATCGCGTCGTAGCCCACAGCTCCATCGATCCGCAGCACCTCGCCGTAGTGCTGGTCACCGGTGACAAACACCAAGTTCTCCGCCTTGGTGTCAACGATCAGGTCGAACAGGCGCGTCCTGGCCTTGGGAAACTTGGCCCACGTTTCAAACTTCGACTCCCGATCGAGCAAAACCTGATAGCCGGAGATAATCAGCCGGAGTCCAGCTGGTTTTCGGAGTTCCGCCTCCAGCCACGCCCATTGATTGTCCCCCAGTGTGTCCGAATCCGGGCCTTCTTCGTCCCGATTGAACCTCGGATCCAACATTATCACCTGTAGCGCCTCGTCGCCTGTCCCGAACACCCGAGAATAATAGACACCATCCCGGGATTCTGGAACGAACTCCTCGATTTTCCAGAATTTGCGGAACAGCTTTTTCGATTCTTCTTTGAGAGCGTAGCCTTTCCCGACGTTGTTCAACCCGTAGTCGTGATCATCCCACGTTGCCATCGTGATCGCCTGCTCCCGGAGCATTCGAAATGCGGGCTTTGCTTCAAGGGCAGCATAGCACGACTCGATGTAGCTGATGTCGTCTTCCGTGTCCGCATAAACGTTGTCACCGACCCAGAGCACCAGGTCTGGATCTGATTCGATGTAACGGGACAATGCCGGCGCGGGCAAATCTTGACGATGGCAGCCGACGATCGCGATCCTCTTAACGACCGTTTCGTTGTCAGGCTTGACTTTGTCCGACGCCACTTCCTGACCGTGCAATTCCGGGGAAAAAACTGCGGACAAAACCACGATGGCACAGAGCAGGCGGAGGGTATCGGTCATGACTGAAGGAGGATAGCAGGGCACTTGAAATCAATCCAGCTTCTTCGCCAGTTCTTCGAGTTCTGATGCAGAGAACAGATCGTTGCCGCTGTTGCCCAGTGCCGCTGCGGCCGCCTCTTTCCTTCCGTTGTTCTTCCAGGCTTCGATAACGGTTGCGGCCGCCTCTCGGCGGCGGGATGCTTCGCCGATGGCGGTGGCCCATTGCCAGGCGCTTTCTGGATCATCGCGGGCGATGGTGGAGATCAACTTTCCTGCGGCAATATCGCGGCCTGAGCCGGGCTCCTGCTGCTGGAGCCATGCAGATGTCGAGTAGGGATCATAGCTGGCCCAAGCTGCGGCCAGGCCCCCCATCGCTTCGTCGCGGGCTTTTCCATCGGGCAGAGTTCCCAGCCACTCAACGGCACGTGTGGGCTCGGTCTGCGCCATCTGATTGGCCACCGTACTGGCGATCTGGTGATATTCTGAGCGGTTCGCATCTTCTCCATCGAGACCATTGGCAAAGGATTCGTACAATTCGGGGGCATGCTCGGGGTCACTTGTTGCCGCACTTGTCACGACGCTGGAAAGTGCCGCCGATCGATCCGAGCCCTCCAGATTGAGTGCCCATTCCTCTGCTTCTTTCAGACTCCTCCACGCCATGCCCTGAGTAAGCGATGCCATGGTGTCACGACGCACGTCTGGGTTTTCGATGCTCTTGATATACTCCTTCGCACCTTCAGGATCCCGATTCGCCCATGAACCTACCACGGACGACAATGCCTCTTTTCGAAGTGCGACGTTTTCCATGCCCGCTGCCCATTCGGCGGCACCTTTCGGATCGGATTCGGCGATCCCTTGAGCGATCCTCGCTGCCAAATTGGGCTCCTGTGCGCTTGGCTGCAGCTTCTCAAACAGCTCACGGGCCTTTTCAGGTGATCGCCATGTCAGACTCTCGGCAGCCCGCTTCATCACGGTTTCGCGAATAGATGCCACAGGAATTTGATCGATCCACTCGTTGAGTCGCTCGGGCTCGTTGTAGGACATTTCCCAGATCCTGCTTTCGTAGATTCCTTTCGCAAGATTCACAGGAAGAGTCTTGGCCAGCGCCATGAGCTGGTCTGCCTGGGCGCGTGTGAGATCAGATGTCACCGATGACAACGCAGATGACTTGTCGGCGAACGTCTCCTGCCCCAGTGCAAATTGCAGGGCACCATCGAAGTCGGTTCTTGCCATGGAACCCGCGATTGCGCTGACGAGAGTGTTTCGGTGCTCCTCGACACCGCGAGATTTCAACATGCCCAGCGCCTTGGCAGGATCCTGCCGGGCCAGCTCGAAGAGCACGCTCTGAACTGCAGAGTGACGCTCGGCAACGTTGGCAAGCCCCGTGCTCCATGCGAGTGCGGCGTCGGGATCACGCTCAGCCCAGGTATTCGCAAGCTGGGAAAGCGCACGATTGCGGTGCTCGCCAGTTTTCATACCGAGAGTTGCCGCGGAAGCCGCTGCAGGATCTCTGCTTGCCCAGCTGGCGATCACTGAACTCGTCAACCACTCGTTCGCACTGTTGCTTTTTTCGATGAAGTCGAGCGCCCGCTGCGGTTGATCCGTTTGCAGATGGGTCACGATTCCACTGAGCGCTTGCTGCTTATTCCCCGATCCAAGTTGTTCAGCGCGGGCCCAAGCC
>JAQCER010000860.1 GCA_027618625.1 Verrucomicrobiota bacterium | reverse complement strand
AGCGGAGTCGACTACGCCTGCCTGACTGCTTCCGACATCGTGCTGGTGGACCTTGATGGCAATCGGGTTGAGGGCACTCTGAATCCGTCGTCCGACACCAGGACGCACCTGCACCTCTACCGTTCCTGGCCAGACATTGGCGGAGTGACCCACACCCACTCTCCCTTTGCTACCGCCTTCTCGCAGGCCGGGCGCCCACTACCGTGCCTGGGCACCACCCACGCCGATCATTTTTACGGGGCGGTTCCCGTTTGTAGAGCACTCACTCCGGGAGAAGTTGCGGAGGATTATGAACACAACACGGGGGTGGCAATCGTTGAGCATTTTGCCAATGAGGGCATCCAGCCGATGCAAATGCCGGCCGTGCTCCAACACTACCATGCACCCTTCACCTGGGGAAAAAGTGGCATCGATTCGATCCACAACAGCATCGCGCTGGAAATGTGTGCGCAGATGGCATTGGCCACCATGCAGCTCGCTGCTGACGTTGCGCCCCTGCCATCGCACCTGCTGGACAAGCACTACCTGCGGAAACACGGCCCGGGGGCCTACTACGGCCAGGGCGGGAAGGACAGACACTAAAACGGATGCGAACTTGCACTTTCGATAGCTTTGCCAGTGCAGAGGGATATGACGACATCATCGATGTGCGGTCGCCAGCTGAATTTGCAGAGGACCACATTCCTGGAGCCATCAACCTCCCGGTGCTGGACAACGCTGAACGGGTCATCGTCGGCACCTTGCACCGACAAGCCGGAGAATTCGAGGCGCGCAGGACGGGTGCCAGCTTAATCTCAGCAAATATCGCGCGGCACCTGGCTGACTATTTTGCGGACAAGCCGAAGACGTATCGTGCCCTGATCTACTGCTGGCGAGGCGGCCAGCGCTCGAAGAGCATGGCGACAGTAATGAGCGCCGTTGGCTGGCAGACCGCTATCATCTCAGGAGGATACAAAACGTATCGCGCATTTGTGCGCACGGCCCTGGAGGAACTTTGCACCCGGCTCCATCCAATCATCCTCACCGGGCTCACTGGATCAGGAAAGACGCTTATCCTCCGCAGAATGCAGGAACTGGGCCTTCCGCAAGTTCTCGATCTGGAAGGTCTGGCGAACCATCGTGGATCATTGTTAGGGGACGAAGTCCGGGTGGACAATGCCCAGCAACCAACCCAGAAAGGCTTCGAATCCCGACTGCTGCATGCACTGGCGAAGCTTGATCTCGATCGACCGATCTTCATCGAAAGCGAAAGCAAGCGCATCGGATTGCTCAACTGCCCGGAACCACTCTGGCTAAAGATGCTTGATGCCCCGGTGGCCCTGGCTAATGTCTCGCTGGAGGAACGTGCACGTTACCTCGTCAACGATTACTGCCATTTCGTGACCTCTCCAGAGCAGCTGATCGGGAAGCTGCCGGTCTTAAAGAAAACACACGGGGCTGAACGCATCGACGAATGGATCGCCAAAATCAGGATTGGCTGCCACTTTCTGAAGAGCTCCTCGCGGTGCACTACGATCCATCTTACCGTCGGTGCAACAACTATAAGGAGCCGATGTTCGAAGTCGACGTGCCGAAACTCGAGCAGCCTCACATTGACCAGGCGATCGCCGAATTTGTAAAGTTCGAGGCTTCGATCGCTGCGGAATTATTGCTCGCCCAAGGCCAAGGCGTCTTGGTCGGCGATTGACTGAAGCACATCTCCGATCAGCGCCGGGCCGCGATAGACCAGACCGCTGTAGATTTGCACCAGTTCTGCCCCGGCGCGGAGCTTCTCCAGTGCGTCATGACCATTCATGATGCCACCGACTCCGATGATCGGAATCACCCCATTCAGCGACTTTGCCAGAATACGAATCACTGCGGTGGCCGCATCCGTCACTGGAGCCCCGCTGAGACCACCCGCTTCCCTCGCATAGCGATGATCTTCTACAAAAGTGCGCGCGATCGTTGTGTTGGTTGCGATCACTCCGTCGATTTCGTTGTCGAGAAAAACCCCGGCAAGCATCTGTATGTGCTCTGCCGAGAGATCCGGAGCGATCTTGATTGCGATGGGCACGTAGGTGCGGTGCTGACTGCCCAGGATGCCCTGTTCTTCCTTCAATCGCTGCAGCAAGTCACGGCAGGCAGACTCCTCCTGCAGGTCACGCAGGCCAGCGGTGTTGGGCGATGACAAATTGACCGCGACATAGTCCGCCACCGGATAAGCAGCGCGCAACCCGATGAGGTAGTCGTCAATGGCACGGGAATTCGGGGTGTCCTTGTTCTTGCCAATGTTGAAGCCGAGCACGCCGTCAAATTTTCGGTGGCGAACGTTCTCGACACCCTGCTCAATGCCTGGGTTGTTGAACCCCATGCGATTGATGATCGCCTCGGCCTCAGGAATGCGGAACAGCCTGGGCTTGGGATTTCCCGGTTGTGATCGTGGCGTGATCGTTCCCACTTCGACAAAACCGAAGCCCATCGCACCGAATGCATCGACACATGTGCCCTCTTTATCCAGCCCGGCAGCCAGCCCCAGCCGATTCGGAAACTTCAGCCCCATCACTTCGACTGGCCGACTCGAAATGTCCGGCGCCAGCAGGCGATCGAATCCGGTGCGGTGAGCCCACTTGAGACCCGCCAGCGTGAAGTGATGCGCAGATTCCGGATCCAGCCCGAACAGGAACGGGCGGGCCAGTGGCTCATAGAGGTTGGCCAGCGCTCCCGCGGCAGCCTTTCGAACGGTCAGGG
>JAQCER010000859.1 GCA_027618625.1 Verrucomicrobiota bacterium | reverse complement strand
GCAAGACATGATTACGAAGGCCTCCAGCCATACGCTGTGTCACTTGCTGCAGCTGACTCTCAAAGGCGTCCTTGCGGCCCACCAGCAACTCGGCGGCTGCCGATGGCGTTGCCGCACGGAAATCGGCCACAAAATCAGCGATTGAAAAATCCACTTCGTGGCCGACGGCCGAGAGCACGGGCAACTCGGAAGCCGCAATGGCACGGGCCACGATCTCTTCATTGAAGCTCCACAGGTCCTCAACACTTCCCCCGCCACGCGTCACAACGATGACATCAAATCCACCCCGATCATTGGCGGCCTTGATTGCTTTGGCAATCTCAGCAGCCGCGCCATCGCCCTGAACACGCACAGGAAAAATTAGGATGTGTAGATTTGGATAGCGTCGCGACACGACGTTCAGGAAATCCCGGACAGCAGCCCCACGGGGCGATGTCACCACAGCGACGTGCTGCGGCAGGAACGGCAACGGTTGCTTGCGGTCGGCCTCAAACAGCCCTTCCTCGGTGAGCTTCAGCTTCAGCGCTTCAAACTGCGCATGCAGGTCGCCCTTACCCGCAGCTTCGACGCGGCGGGCGATGACCTGATAGTTCCCGCCCTTTTCATAAACGCTAATCTCGCCGTGTACGCGTACCTTTAGCCCGTTTTTAAGTGGCGCCTTGTGTCCGCGTTGGCTTCCTTTGAAAAAGACGGTCTTGATCTGACTACCGGCGTCTTTCAACGTGAAATAGACATGCCCGGCGGGTGATGGGTAATAGTTGGAAATCTCACCCTCGACGACCAAGGCGCTGAATCGGTCCTCGAGCGCATAGCGAATACGCCGCGTTAACTCGGTAACGGTGAAAATTTCGTCGGCCTTAGACATCCAAAAGAATTAACGTAATGCGCCCGCGCATGCAAGTACCGCTGAGAAGAGAACAGCCGTTCATGGTGCTAGGTTCGGCGTGCTGCGTTCTGCTCCAGCATCGAACAAGCTCTTCCTTGGCTGTTGCCTCTGCGTCCTCCGAGACCTCTGCGGTTAATTCTTCCCTTGGCCTACGGGAGGGAACAGCCGTTCGTGGTGCTAGGTTCGGCGTGCTGCGTTCTGCTCCCTCACCGAACAAGTTCTTCCTCGGCTGTTGCCTCTGCGTCCTTCTGTAAACGCTTCAGCTCAACCGTCTTTCCGGTCACCTCCTGCAGAATGAACCGGGAGTTGAGTGTTACGGGGATTGGAAGAGCTGCCGCTGCGCGATCGTTGAAAGTTGGTCGGTTAAGGGTATTCGAGTAAGGGTGGCGGTTACGAGATCGCTTAAGTGTCTTGGTCATGGACTGCTGTCTTTGAGAGTGCCGCGAGCATCGCGGCAATGCGGCGGAGCAGGTCGCGTCCATCTTCTGAGCGCAACGAGCCGCCTGCGTCATTTATCGTGGCAAGATCCACAAGTGACGCCGACTGCACTGTGGCCTTGTAGGCGATTTTGTAGAACTTCGCTTGGTCGTTTCCAGAAAAACGCCCATTACCTTCTGCGATGTTGAGAACTATCGCGGTTGTCGATTTATCGAGTTTCGATCGAAGATCTGCACTACAGGAGAACCCCATCAGCATAGGTTCCACCCAGGCGACAAGCTGTAGAGCGATCTGGTAGACATCCAGATCCTCATGATCAAACATTCTTCCCTTCTTCGTTCGATACTGCACATGATCTTCACAGATCCTGTTGGCCGCAGTCTTACGCATAGAGATGAGCATGCTGACGACTTCTGCCAGCAAGCACTTGCCCGGGTACACTTCGTCGGCGGACAACAGTTTCTTGGCTACAAGCACATCAAGGCAGGCTGCGCACTCAAGCGAGGAACCATTGGCATGACCCAGGTAGACAATCCGCTCGTTTGGTGACCACGTGCTGCTGGCATGAGCAATGTTGACAAGAATACTCTCTGCGCCACGATCCAGGTGATCACACGCTGCGACTCGCCGCGAAAGAGTGTCGACCAAGGCACTGCGCACCACCACAAAGCGCATTCCCTTTTGGTAAACGATTAGTTTTTCATGCCCAAAAGGCTTTGCCATGACTCCCCCCCCCTGACCAACACTTCAACACACACTTACTCGCACTCTTAACCGCCACCCTTACTCGAATACCCTTAAACGACCACTTTAAACCTCACGGTTGGCGAGATCAGTCAATGGCTTCGCGAACGCGCTCTATGCCGAGTGGTTTGCGGGTCTTGTCATCGAACTCGATAATCACACCTTCGAGTGAAACATCGTTTTTGGCGACTTCGAATCGCGTCGGCATGCCCGTAATCATCATGTCTGTACACGAGGCCAGATCACGGCCAATGGCGGAGTCTTTGGGGCCAGTCATGCCTAAATCCGTTATGTAGGCGGTGCCGAGGGGTAACAGACGATCATCGCTCGTTTGCACGTGCGTGTGCGTCCCCACGACGGCGCCCACACGCCCATCGACGTAACGGCCGTAAATGACCTTCTCGGCGGTGGCTTCAGCATGAATCTCGCATAGAATGAGCGACGAATCCGGAATTTGGTCTTTGAGCAAACTATCAATAGCTCTGAAAGGACATTCGCAGGGCTTCATAAAGGCACGCCCCATCATCATGATGACGGTAATGAACCCGAAGCCATCAACCTCGACACTTACATGACCACGACCCGGGCATGTCGGCGCCAAGTTTGCGGGACGAATCACGCGCTCGAGCATATCGATTTCTTTGACCATTTCGCGCTGATCCC
>JAQCER010000858.1 GCA_027618625.1 Verrucomicrobiota bacterium | reverse complement strand
CCAGTGCCCAGGCCCTCGTCAACGGACTCGCACTCGATACATCAGAACAACGGGTGACGTTCCTGTTTGACCATCTCGATCTGCCTCAGATTCTGAACTATCTGGCACTGCGATCAATCACACAGGACGCCGATGACGTTCGCAAGAATTTCTACATGTTCCATGACACGCACACAGACGGACTCTGGCGCATGTTTCCATGGGACAAGGACTGGACGTTTGGGGTAACTGGCGACGGCGGCACGCACTTGCTGCATCCATTCTTTGGTGACCGTGCGCACTCCAAGCAGAACGCGAATCAATGGAATCGCCTCTACGATGTCATGTTCGGCGAGGAAGTGACAAAGCGCATGTACCTGCGAAGACTGAAGACTCTGGCGGACACCATGTTGCAACACCCGGATACACCTGCAGAGGAAAGGCTGTTCGAGAAGTGGGTGGAAGAGCTTTCCGCATCGGCTGCGGACGATCTTCCGCGTGCGGCGAACTCGGGCAAGCGTGCCGTCCTGCAATATTTTCCGGCGCGACGTGGAGACATGTTCGATCGCTACGCCAGTGATGGCTCGACTCCCCTTCTTCCCGACTCCCAGCCAACGATGCCGAACATGGAGATCACAGTGATCGAATTCGATGCTGCTACAGAAGGAAACCCTGGCCAGTTCGTGAGCATCGCCAATCGTGAAGAGACTGAGATCGACATCTCCGGCTGGACGTTGTCCGAAGCAGTGCGCTTCACCTTTCCTCCAGGAACCGTGATTCCCCGGCAGAGCGAGATCTTCGTTGCGCGTTCGATCGCCGGATTTCGCTCCCGTGCGACATCGCCCAAGGGATCGGAACGGCGCTTCGCCGTCGGCCCATTCAATGGACAGCTTTCCGCAAGTGACACACAACTGGTGATCGCGGATGCATCAGGGACGGTGATCCGTTCCACTGTGATCGGAGCCGGGCCATCTCCTTTGGCCGGATCACTCGCCATCTCGGAAATTCACTATCACCCGGCCGATCCCAATACTGACGCAGAGTTCATCGAAATGGTGAATGTCAGTGTCAACGCCGTGAGCCTGCAAGGCCTGCGCTTTTCGGAAGGCGTCGAGTTCCGTTTTGCCGATTCTGCTATCATGAGCCTGCAACCGGGCGAAAGACTCGTGGTCATTGCTGACCGCACGGCATTCGAATCCGTTTACGGCACGGGCCTTCCTGTGGCCGGGATCTTTGCCAATGGGAGCCGCCTCGCGAACGGCGGCGAGGACATCACCATTGTCGATGCAGACTCCCGCGTCGTGCTCACCTTGACATATGGCGACGCCGATCCCTGGCCAGCCGCCGCAGATGGAGGCGGCCCATCGCTGGTGCTCATCAATTCCAATGGCACCAACGCATCCGATCCCGCAAGCTGGAAGGCGAGCGCCCTGGCAGGTGGAACACCGGGATCGGCAGAGCAGAGTAGCAATTTCACTGGCGATCCGAATGCCGATCAAGACCGTGATGGTATCAATGCCCTGCTCGAATTTGCTCTTGGCACTTCCGACCTCAGTGCCAATGGCATTGATCTCCGAATCGAGATTTCTGCAGGGCAAGTGTTGCTGCATTACGGCCGATCATCGACTGCCTCAGGGCCGAGCATCACGTACGAAATGTCTACGAACCTGCAAGCTTGGAACCCCGCCGATGCGGTGTCGGAGAAGGCCGAGCCAGCTGGCGACAACCGCGTTGCCGTCACTGTCGATCTCGGCCCGGCCACAGAAACGCCCGCATTCTTTCGAATCCGAGTGACCAATTGACAATTCACGCCACTGCTGGCCACTGCTGCCCGGCCAGAAAAAACCGAAGCTTGCGGGGAGTCGATTCGGAGTTACTGACAAAGCTGGATGCGCCCCGTGACAGCTTCGATTTCCAAAGCCGCGGCGACTATCGCCCCACTCCAGGGAAATGCTCTAGTTTTCTTCGAGAGCTGCCTCGAATCGATCTAGAACCTCGGACGTATAGGGGTGATCCGCAAGACGCGCGACCAGTGATAAGTCAAGCCCCGGCAGCAGCGAGCTCCTGTTGATCTCTTTGTAGTCCCCTGCTTCGAAGCGGTAGACGGTTAGGTTGTCGTGTTCCCAGATCCAGACTTCAGGCATTTGCAGCCCGCGATAGAAGTCCAACTTGTCGATACCACCGCTGGTCAGAGCGGCTTCGATTACCAGTTCTGCTTCTTCTTTCCCCTTGGTGAAGTTGTAGGACTCGTCTGGCTCTCCGCCGCGCTTGCCAAGTCGCATCAAAGTCGCCGACCCTTCCGTTTGAAAGAAGATCTTCTCTCTTCGGCAGTGCAGTTAGATCATTCGACCAATATTACTCTTGATGTGTTCGTGGCTGCGGGATGGGGACATGATTTCAAGCCGGTCATCGGCGAACTTCAGGCGAACACTACGAGATTCGCCCAGCACCTCGTCAATCCGCACGTAGCCGTCCCAGCTCACGCCTTCAAGCACGATACATTGGTCGGATTCGGTGATTGCTTGCATCGAGAGAATATCATCTGCGGCATGGTTGCTGTCAACGATGATAGAAAACAAGGTAGATCTCGCGGATTGGCTGCAGACAATGACCGGGTCGCGGTCACCGTCGATCTCGGAGAGATCACGGAATCGCCCGACTTCAAAGTGACCCATTGAAGCTAATTCCAGTTCGCGTTCAAGATGAGAGGAATCCATGCTCCCGGAGGGAGCGCGGAAATTAGCCGGTGGCG
>JAQCER010000857.1 GCA_027618625.1 Verrucomicrobiota bacterium | reverse complement strand
ACGCGTGCCGAACTCGGCGATGCTTCTTTAAAAATCACGGGCTCCGGTGTGCGTGAGCCTGGACGACTACCACAATGAAAGAAATCGTCCTTACCAAACCAGAGTGTTTCGACGTTCGCGACGCTGCCCAGTGCCGCGACCTTGGAGAAAACGATGTTCGGGTGCGGGTGAAACGCATTGGCGTCTGCGGCACGGACATTCATGCCTATTACGGACGGCAGCCGTTCTTTACCTATCCGCGAGTTTTAGGGCATGAACTCGGCGTTGAAGTCATCGAGTCTGCCAGCAATGATCCACGACTGAAGCCGGGAACTCTCTGCGCCGTCGAACCTTACCTGAACAATTCCGACTCCCAGGCCTCACGTCGGGGGCGAACCAATTGTTGTGAAGATCTCAATGTTCTGGGCGTCCACATCGACGGCGGGATGCGTCCCGAGCTGGTCTTGCCCGCGCACAAACTTCACACCATGGAGTCGCTCAATGTTGACCAGCTGGCGCTCGTCGAAACACTGTGCATCGGCGCGCATGCAGTCGAGCGAGGACGCGCCGACGGCAAAGACTTTTGCGCCGTGATCGGCGCCGGCCCCATCGGCCTCGGCTGTGCAGCATTCGCTCGCAATCACGCGGGAATCGTGGCGGTCGTCGACGTTCAAGAATCGCGGCTGGCGTTCTGTCGCGATGCCATGGGCATCCCGCATACAGTGACCCTCGGTCGTGATAGTGAACCGCCGCTGGCCGACCGGTTGCGTGAAATTTTTGGCGGTGACTTGCCGTCCTTAATCATCGATGCAACCGGGAACGCACGCTCGATGGCGGGTTGCTTCGATCTGGCAGCAAATGGCGGCCGCATCGTCTTCGCCGGACTCTTTCAGGGCGACGTCAGTTTTCATGATCCAACGTTTCATCGAAAGGAGCTATCGATTCTCGCCACGCGCAATGCGACGGCAGAAACTTTTCGTTCCGTCATGGCCGCCATCGACAACGGCGAAATTGATCCGGAGTCCTGGATCGGTGCGCGCATTCCCTTTGACGAAGTTCCGGCGCGTTTCGCAAAGACGGTGACGACCCAGGGCCTGATCAAGGCAGTGATCGAACTGCCATAGGCCGTAGCGCATCGGAGCCGTGGCTCCGTTCCGGATTGCCCGTCTACCGGTCGTTCAGAATCATCAGTACAGATATCCCGTTGAAAAACGCATGCATGAGGATGGGAACGGCAAGACATCCCGTTATCTCGTAGGCAAGCGCGAAGAACATTCCCAGGACAACCAGCGGCACAAAACTGCCGAGGTTCGCGTGAATCAGACCAAATGCGAGCGCGCTGAATACTGCGGCGAAGTAGCGTTCAGTGTAGCGCTTCACCGACGCGTACATCAGCCCCCTGAAGAGAATTTCCTCCGCGATCGGGGCCATCACCACTGCCGTCAGAAAAATCGAGAATTTCAATGCCATACCACCTTCACGCAAGGCAACGACGATTTCCTGATCTTCGAGGTTCATGCCAGCCGCCTGCCAGACGAACTGATCGAAGGCGAACTTAACGGCGAATCCAGCGAGCGCTGCAGGGATGAACCACGCAAAAGAGATTCCGATGAGCGACCAGCCTTTAAGCCGACTCAGGCCGAACAGTTCGACGAGATTCAATCCGCGAATCCATCCCAGGAATCCGACCACGATTCCAGCGATTGCAGCAAAAATGAGACTACCGGCGACGACACTCGCAACAGTCGGAGCCGGAACTTCGGCAGGAGTCGACGCGACGAGCGCGGAAGCCAGAACAAAGATCAATCCTGCAAGAACAGCTTCGACCACTCCAAACGGAGAGGTCCACACATTGCCGTGTGTGTTCCAGCTGAGGTCGGGATACTGACGCCGAATCATCGCGAACACGGGGCATGCGATGACTACCGCAATCGCAGATACAGCGAACAATTCCTGAAGAATCTGCCTCTCCTGCTCTAACATCGGCGGCTCCCTCTCACCACGCCAATCGTTCGCCGAATGTTAGTGTCCAGCACCCTTTGCTTTGGTCTGGATTCTGCAGAGGTACATATCGGCGGTAATGTATAACACACCCCCATCCCCTCCCCATCCGCAATTCGCGGTTGCTTCACCCGTATCGATCCTTCCCAGAGGAACACCACCGGGCGAAAACACGTGGACTCCCCCTGGGCCAGTTGCCCACAGGTTACCGGCACTGTCGACTTTCATTCCATCAGGCAAGCCCTTGTGCTTGCCGACCATTGCAGTGGCATCGAAGAATACCCTGCCCTTCCCAAGCGTACCATCCTCCTTCACCGGAAACGCCTTCCACAACGCGGCTGCTGGATCAGACTGCGCTACATACAGAATTTTTTCGTCCGGAGAAAATGCGATACCATTGGGACGCGTCATCTCTTCCGTCAACAGGGTGACCTTCCCGTCCGTCGAGAGCCGATAGACGCCACAGAAATCGAGTTCGCGCCGCGGATCATCCCATTGCTCGGGCAGACCATAGGGAGGGTCGGTAAAGTAGAGGTCACCATTGGATTTAAAAGTTGCATCATTCGGACTGTTCAGCCGTTTGCCTTCAAAGTTGTCGACCAGTGTGCGTTTGCCGCCGTCCTTGGTCAGGACAGAGATCCGGCGATCACCATGCTCGCACGAAACCAGTTGGCCCTTGGCATCGAGGAGCAGTCCATTGCATCCTGGCTCACCACCATAACTGCCCGCGCCGGTGTATCCACTGGGCTCC
>JAQCER010000856.1 GCA_027618625.1 Verrucomicrobiota bacterium | reverse complement strand
CCCGGTTTATTAAGCAATCCGTAATTTCAAGATCCGTGACATTCTCCCTGAATCAATGAGAGGATACGAGAGACGCTGATAGGATACGCCGTCCATGCGGATTCGTCAAAATTGTGTTCCGAGCGAAATGCCTACGCGGTTGACATCATAAGAGAAGGTGTCCGAGCTGGTGTTTTTACGGTATTCGTAAAACAGATCTGCGTTCACATGCTCCCTTTCATAGCGCAAGCCGGGGCGAATCGAGTAGAAATCGTCCTCGCGATCGGATTCGCTGTCACCGGACGCGCTCTCGTAACTGTAGCGATCATACCCGGCATCGAGGGTGAACTTGAAACGGTCGGTCAGGCGTTGTGAACCAGAGACCCCATGTCCAGTGCTCACATAGTTCTGCCCCCCCCCAGTGAGCCCGACGGCTGGATCTCTCTGGTGAGGCGCAGGCCGAGTTCAGTACCTTCCTGAGGCGCGGTGTTCAGTGCAACCTGCACCACTGGCGTAATCCTGTCGGCGGCATCCGTTTGCCGGAAATCCGCACCTCCTTCAGCTGTAAACTGGGTCTGTGATGTGATCTGAGAACGCATGCGCAGCAATGCGCGCTGAAAGTTCTGAGCGCTGTCCACTCCGACCACATCGAGCTTTCCTGCGCCCAGCCCTGCAGCCAGATGAGTTTTGTCTGTCGCCTCGTAGTCGACGTAGGCCTGCGCGCTCGACTCTTTGGAATCGAAAGCGTACTCGGCATCATAGCGCCGGTCGGTGTATCGGCCGGTGATCTCTGCGCGGGTTCGCGACGTGAATGCATAGGCCATCATTAACTCGACATTTCCAACCTGTGCATCCACGCGTTCGCCGAAGTCAGGATTGCCACCGCTGGTTTTGCGATAGGAGCCACGAACGGCACCAGTGGCGCGGCCCGCAGTGTACTGGACTTCAAATTCAGCATCGTGATCGACGCTGTTCTCTTCAGAGTGCTCGACGAAGACGTAGGCTTGAGGCGTATACTCGACTTTGGCCCGTGACGCATAAGCCGCATTGAAGTTTCCGGCTTGCACCGATGTGCCGACACTGGTGCTAAAGATCGTATCACTCTCTTTAGGGATCGAATTGAGAAAAATGTTGTCGTCCCAGGTTGCTCCGGTCTGCGCCTTGACCTTTACCGTGGGTTTCCCAACTGAGACACTGGCGCTGCGACCCGCTTCCTTTTTGTCATAGGCTGCTGCGATCTCAGGGATGCTTGGTGGCCGGGGGGACCGCCAGGCAACGTCTGGCGGCGCTGGTTGCGCGGAACCTGTTCGGGATCGTGAGCCGATTCGGTGGTTGTTCGCGCCGGGCTGTCCACAGGCTTGATCAGAGGCACTTCACTTTCGGTGTCAAAATCTTCAAGTTCGTCAAGATCCTCAATCCCAAGTGCCTCAAGATTCGCCGTCCCATCAGGAACAGTCAGCAGGTTGCGATCAGTGGCCTCTGTAGATGGTTCTATTCTCCTGATGCTCTCGCTGTCGTCCACAAGCGCTTCGTCTGGGGCGTCTTGAGCCAAGCAGACTGTGGCTAACTGGCACAGTAACAGGATGCTAGAGGATGCTCTCCATTTCTGACCCAGAATGCCCTTGCCGGGCCGTGTATATCCAAAAAGTTCCATTTAATTGTGGAAATTATGATAAACCATTCTAATTTACAAGTCTGACAGTGGCCAGAGCCTAAGAATCCAGCACCGATAAGCATTGTAATTACTAAAAATTATTATTATTCATTAAAATTATAGATGATGCGATTAACTGGATTGCAGCTGGATATCGCTTGGGAAGCCAAGGAGCGGAACCGAACGCGGGTCGAAGAGATTCTTTCGGGTGCCCCAGCTTGTGATGTGTTGGTGTTGCCGGAGATGTTCTCCACGGGGTTTACCATGAGTGCGGCGGCAGCGGCCGAGCCTACAGGGGGAACAACCGAGCGATGGCTGTCGTCGCTGGCGCGGGACAATGCCTGTGCGGTGATAGGTGGCAATGGGAGGGAGGCGCAAGACGGTGTGTGCTTCAATGAGTCGCTGACTTTCGCCAGCGATGGTGCGCTGGCTTGCCGGTATCAGAAAATCCATCCGTTTTCGTTGGGAGGGGAGGACAAGCATTACGCAGCGGGAACTGAAGTGAAAACCTTTGCCCTAGATGAGGCCGTAGTCGCCCCGTTCGTCTGTTACGATTTGCGTTTCCCAGAGGCATTTCGTCTGGCCAGTGCTGTCGGGGCAAATCTCATTGTGGTGATCGCGAACTGGCCAGCTAAACGGATCCAGCACTGGGTGACACTGTTGCAGGCGCGAGCGATCGAGAATTTGGCCTATGTCATCGGTGTGAATCGCACGGGAAGCGATCCCCAATTGGAGTACAATGGTCGCAGCGTCATCGTCGACTACATGGGCGAGATTATTGCGGACGCCGGAAGTGATGAGGGACTCGTAATCGCCGATCTGAACTTTGAGGAACTGAATCGCTGGAGAGATGGCTTCCCGGCACTACGCGACCGAAAGCTCTAACATGAACATTTCTGCGTCCCAGTACTTTCGATCTCCACTGCCAGCCATTCCTGATGCCTGGTGTGGCAGCATCGTCTCCTATCCGTCGGACAAGGGAATTGGGGAAATTTTCTCGGAGGTCGCAGCTCGTTACCCGGATCGTGTTGCTGTAAGGTTTGGTGAAAAGATTCTAATTTACAGTGACTTACAGTTTGAATCCGATGCCTTTGCCGGCGG
>JAQCER010000855.1 GCA_027618625.1 Verrucomicrobiota bacterium | reverse complement strand
CCCTGTGCGAGAGCGGTACCCAGCAAACCATAGACCACCCCCTTGACCGTCCCCCCGACTACTCCGATCAGCTGTTGTGTGCGATCCTGGCTGAGGCGCTGCATCACGTCGCCCACCCGCCGCGCAATCACTTCTCCGTCGCGATAAAAGAAGAAGGTGGCGAACACACTTATACTCAGCTGCACGGCTACACGACCGATATCAAGGCCAAGGTTTGCCAGAAGTCCCTTCGATGAATCGAAGAACTCCTTCAAATCGGCAACCACACCATCAGGGTCGGTTACGCGGATCTGCCATGCTCGCTCAAGCCATCCACCTGCCAGAGGGATCTCGCCGACCCAAGTCGGCGGGGCGGGCACTCCTTCTCTCAGGGCATCGCGAACTCCGGAAATCAAACGAGTGACATTGTCGGCCAGATTGACACCGACGAGAACGAATGGCGCAACCACCACGGTGGCGACGAGAATCGTCATGACCAACGCGGCCAGTGTTCGCCGTCCTCCCAAGCGTGCCTTGCACCACCCGTAGAGCGGCCAGGTCGAAAAGCTGAGAATCGCCGCCCAAAGTAGCGCCGAGAGGAAAGGCCGGATCACTACATAACATCCCACCACCAGCAGAATGATGGCAGTCAGCGTGGCAATTTGCTCGATACGGTGCGTCTTCAATTCAGACTTCGGCACCCTCTGGCTTGACAGCAAGAACGGAGCACCGGGATTCTTCGAGCACTTTCTCCGCTGTACTGCCAAGAAGGACATCTCTCAGGTTAGTGCGTCCCCGAGTTCCCAGAACGATGAGTTGGGCGGAATGGGCACTTGCGTAAGCAACAATACCGGAGCGGTGGCTGGCATGATCATGATCGTAGACAGCAGATTTCCATCGCAACAAGGGGTATTTCGAGACAACCGTACTGCAAAAATCAGCCAACCGATCTTCCAGCTTTCCCCTGCGCTCTTCCTCCGAAGCTAGGGCGGTCTCTGTTGCCGGCGACAGATAGCTCAAGAGACGCCACCGCTGGTCGATGACGTGAAGGACGTGTAGCGAGGCATTGTCCGCATCCGCAAATATCGCGGCCCTCTCTAACGCTACCAGCGAGGCGTCCGAAAAATCGATCGCTGCTACGATGGTCTTGAACGGGGCGTTGGTAATCTGAGTTTCGCGAACCAACAGCACATCCGTGATCCCGCTGCGCACGCTTGCTGTCGCCAGTGTCCCCAAACCGAGGTCAGGCGGACGGTCGCCGTACGCCCCCAGGACGAGTAAGTCGGCATGGCATTCTCGGGCTCGGCCCAGGATTCCTGCAACCCGATTGTTGACCGAAACATGAATCGGCAAGCCTTTAGCCTCGGCCACAGTTTCGGCAAAGCGATCCCAAGCCGATCTGGCATCGCTTACGAGGCCTTTCCGAATGCGCTCCTGCAGGGGGGAAAGAGGTTCGTTCTCGGGTGCCTCTACTACGGTGTCTATCACGTGAGCCACATGCAGGGAGGCGTCCGACCACTTTGCGATTCGAAGGGCATGGCTAAGGGCAACGCTGGAACACGATGTAAAATCAACGCCGACGACAATAGAGGAATAGCCACTCATGATTCTTAGGGGAGAGTTTTACCAGGTTTCTCGACTTGCCCGGGCTTCAATTCACCGCTCCCTGACGGTGAATCAGGGACGCCACGACCGCGCTCGTCAAGATCGCAAGAACGACTCCAAGAGCCAGTCCCGGAGGAATCTTCAACGCCGTGTGCACCAGTAACATCTTCACTCCAACGAAGAGTAGGATGCCAATGAGTGCGGGCTTCAGATAGCGAAAACGGTGGATCAGATTCGCCAGCAGGAAGTAAAGTGAGCGCAGACCCATGATTGCGAAGACGTTGCTGGTGAAGACGATAAACGGATCCGCCGTCACCGCAAAGATGGCAGGCACTGAGTCCACGGCAAAGATAAGATCTGTGCATTCCACGACAGCGAGGGCGAGAAACAATGGCGTAGCTGCCAATTTGCCATCGAGTCGAGTGAAAAAGCGCTTCCCATCGTAGTGAGGCGAAATCGGTAGGAATCGACGAACGATGCGAACCACGATGTTCTTCTCCAAGTCCAAGGTTTCGTCTCTGCTCAACGCCAGCTTGATCGCGGTGATAATCAAGAATCCACCGAACACATAAATGATCCAAGAGAAAGAGGCGATCAAGGCCGCTCCAGCGAAAATCATGACGCCTCGCATCGCCAGAGCCCCGAGAATGCCCCAGAACAGCACCCGGTGTTGATAAATCGCTGGCGTCCCGAAATATCCGAAGATGATCGCGATGATGAAAACGTTGTCCATCGACAGCGAGTACTCAATGACGTAGCCGGTGAGGAACAGCTGCGCCGCCTCCATGCCCGCAACGTCTCGCACCGCACCGCCTAACTGCTTCACATCGTTCCCGACTCCTAGCCATTGGTTCTCGTAGATAAAGTAAACCCCGATCACGAAGAGCAACGCGCACGAGACCCACACAACCGTCCAACGGAACGCCTCACGCATGGAAACGACATGGGCAGTGCGATGGAAGACCCCAAGATCCAAGGCCAGGAAGGTCAGCACAATGAGCACGAACCCAGCGTAGAGCCATGCAACACCTGGCACCGAGACTAAATTTAAAGCAAGCGGATACATGAAAGGACTGAGCATCAATAGCAATCGGACCGTAGGGCAACTGAAGGAACGGCGGATTTTTGCACGGAGGGGGTTCACCCGAGGG
>JAQCER010000854.1 GCA_027618625.1 Verrucomicrobiota bacterium | reverse complement strand
GTGCGCTGAGCTGTTCGCCAAGCATCGTGCCGAGCTGGATGGGGTATTGGTGGTGCTGCCGAACTTTGGCGATGAAAAGGGTGTGGCGGATGTCCTGAAAATGGCGAACTTGAATCTGCCAGTGCTGATTCAGGCGTATCCCGACGATCTCAACCAACTAACCCCGGCAAGACGTCGCGACGGCTTCTGCGGCAAAATCTCCGTTTGCAACAATCTCGCGCAGGCGGGCATCAAATTTTCGCTCACACGCAAGCATGTGGTGAGGCCGGATCATCCAGATTTTGTTACGGATCTCCAGCAGTTCCTCAGCGTCTGCCGGGTAGTAAACGGCCTGCGCGGCCTGCGACTGGGCGCTGTCGGTGCGCGGCCTGGGGCGTTCAACACGGTGCGCTACAGCGAGAAGATTCTCGAACGCCACGGCATCACTGTGACGACGGTGGACCTGTCGGAGTTCCTCGGCAAGGCGGAGAAGATGGACGGTTCGAATGCAGCGATCGTGGCAAAGCTGGCTGAGATCAAAGGTTACGCGCCTGCGCCCGGTGTGCCGGAGCCAAAGTTGGAACAAATGGCAAAGCTTGGCGTGATCCTTGATGACTGGATGGAAGCCAATGCGATCGACGCCACGGCGATCCAGTGCTGGACATCGGTTCAAGAAAACTTCGGCTGCAACGTCTGCACGCTGATGAGTATGATGAGCGAGAATTTCATGCCGAGCGCGTGTGAAGTGGACGTCACCGGCGTGCTCACCATGCACGCCATGCAACTCGCATCGATGTCTCCCAGCGCTCTGGTCGATTGGAACAACAACTACGGCGACGACGAGGACAAGTGCGTTCTCTTCCATTGCGGCAACTGGGCAAAGTCGTTCCTGCCTGACATTAAGATCGCCACCGCCCCAATCCTCGGCAGCATCCTGGGTGTCGAGAATACGTACGGCGCGCTCGATGGTCGCACACCGGCAGCGCCACTGACATTTGGCCGCCTCACCACCGACGATAACCATGGCACCATCCGTGCCTACGTTGGCCAGGGCCAGCTCACTAACGATGAACTAACGACGTTCGGCAATCGCGCCGTCGCACACGTGCCGAAACTGCAGAATCTGCTGCGTCGCGTTTGCTCCGAGGGATTCGAGCATCATGTCGTCATGAATCTTTCGCACACTGCAAGCATTCTTGAAGAAGCGTTCGGCCACTACCTTGGCTGGGAAGTCTATCATCACGAGAAACCCAAATGATGACCGACGCCGATCTGGAACGGAAAGCGATTCAGCTGCGCAAACGGCTCCTCAAGGTAATCGTCGATGCTGGAGCAGGCCACACTGGCGGCGGCTTATCGAGCCTCGACATCTTGAGTGTGCTCTACAATCGCGTGCTCAACGTCTCACCCGACACATTCTCGGACCCGCATCGCGATCGCTACGTCCAGAGCAAAGGACACTGTGTCGAGGCACTCTATACCGTGCTCAGCGATCGCGGATTTTTCCCCGAGGTCGATCTGGAAACGGTGTGCCACTATCAATCCCACTACGTCGGCCATCCCACTCGGCATATCCCAGGCATCGAAATGAATACCGGCGCGCTCGGCCACGGTTTGCCGATCTGCATCGGCATGGCGCTCGCTGGAAAAATGGATAATGCACCCTATAGGGTGTTTACGTTGATCGGTGATGGCGAACTCGCAGAAGGATCGAACTGGGAAGCCGCACTGGCAGCCTCACATTACAAGCTCGACAACCTCGTTGCGATTCTTGACTACAACACACTTCAGATTACCGGTCACACCCGCGACGTCATGAGCTCCGAACCGATCGTGGAGAAGTGGCGCTCCTTTGGTTGGAATGTGAGGGAAGTCAATGGTCACGATTACGCGGAACTTACGGCTGCCATGACCGATCCCGCAGCACCTGGACAACCGACTTTCATTATCGCTAACACCGTCAAAGGCAAAGGCATCAGCTTTATGGAGAACGTCGCCAAGTGGCATCACGGCGTGCCAAGCGAGGACGAGTTCAAACAGGCGATCGCTGAACTCGAACAGATGGAGGTGGCCCCGTGAGCGCTCCTGCACCCTCCATGTTCACTCCCGCTGCCAAGGCGATGGCAGAGACGCTGGGACTTAAGATGGGACGTGCGAATCTGGAAGAATTCGCTGACACGTTGATGGAATTGGCAAAAGCGAACCCTGACATTGTCGCCGTCACCAGTGATTCACGCGGCTCCGGAAAGCTCGCACCTTTTGGCAATGAGTTGCCCAGGCAGATCGTTGAAGTCGGCATCGCGGAACAGAACCTGGTCGGAATCACTGCGGGCCTGGCAGCTTGTGGAAAAAAGCCGTTTGGCGTGTCTCCCGGTTGCTTTCTCACCGCGCGTGCGTTGGAGCAAATCAAGAACGACATCTGCTACTCAGATGTTCCTGCCGCACTCATCGGCATCAGCTCCGGCGTGAGCTACGGCGCGCTCGGCACCACGCACCATTCGCTCCACGATCTCGCCGTCCTTCGGGCGATCAACAATATTACCGTCGTTGTTCCAGCGGACAATTTTGAAACTCGCCAAGCCATCCGCGCCGCAGCGCAGGCCACGCGACCATTCTTCGTCCGCTTCGGCAAAAGTGCCATGTTTGGGTTGCACAGTGCAGACACCCGATTCGAAGTCGGCGAAGCGATCACTGTGAAAAAGGGCACAGACATCGCCATCGTCGCCACTGGCGAAACTGTCATCCACGCACTGCTCGCTGCAGGCGA
>JAQCER010000853.1 GCA_027618625.1 Verrucomicrobiota bacterium | reverse complement strand
CGATGTGGTGGCACCCGACACTGCACTGGAAGCCGTGGCAGTGACCGAAGACACTGGGAATGTTACTCTCTCGGCCGTTCCAACCGAGCTGACACCCGCCGAGAAAGTCGCGCTTGATGAAGCAGTCAGTTGGGGAATCGTGCCCTTTGGGGCGAAGGAGGAGAAGAAGCAGACCCTGCTGCTCATCCTGGGATTTGCGTTTCTTGGGGGATTGATTCTCAACTTGATGCCCTGTGTGTTTCCTGTTCTGGGACTCAAGATCATGGGCTTCGTCAGTCAGGCAGGCGAGGACAGCAAGCGCATAAAGATGCACGGACTTGTATTTGCAGCTGGGGTGCTGATCAGTATGTGGGCACTGGTGATTGCTCTGCTGGTGGTCAAGGCTTCTACCAGCGAAAGCATCGTATGGGGAGAGCAACTGCGACAGCCTTGGTTTGTTGCGGCCATGATCGGTGTGATCTTCGCCTTCGGCTTGAGCCTAGCAGGGTTGTTCGAGTTCGGCACGTCGTTGACGACTGCTGGCGGGCAGTTGCAGAATAAGAAAGGACTTTCAGGATCGTTCTTCTCTGGATTGCTGACGGTGTTGATTGCGTCTCCTTGCACCGGCCCGTTCATGGCTCCGGCGATCAGTTTTGCATTCGAGCAGCCTGCCGCGCAGACGTTGCTGATCTTTACCGTGCTGGGACTGGGACTCGCTTCCCCATACATCGTGCTGAGTTTTTTCCCTGCTCTCATCCAGAAGCTTCCCAGGCCCGGAGCTTGGATGGAAACCTTTAAGCAATTCATGGCATTTCCGATGTTGGCCACGGTCGTCTGGTTGGTAGCCGTCTTTGGAAAGCAAGTAGGAGTCAGTGGTGTGGTCGGCTTGTTAGTCGGGATGCTTTGTCTGGCGTTTGGCCTGTGGATCTACGGACGTTTTGGGACACCGTTCAAAAAAGCGGGATCGCGCTGGGCTGCTCGTATCACGCTGCTGCTGGCATTTTCAGGAAGCGTCTATGCAGTGAAACACTCGATCGACAATGGTTCACTATCTGCGGCGACACTGGATTCCAGCGGAATGATTACCGCGCACGGAATGAAGTGGGAGCCGCTCACTTTGGAGCGCCTTGTCGAACACCGAAAGAAAGGGCGGACAGTGTTTATCGATTTTACCGCCGACTGGTGACTGCAGTGCAAAACAAACGAGGCAGTTGTCTTCGCATCCGCAGGTTCTGATCAGTTGAAAGAAAAACTCCGCAGTGAGGGAGTGGTCATGATGCTGGCCGATTTGACCAATTCCAACGCTCTCTATGACGAGGCGCTCTTCGCGTTCGGCTCGAGCGGACTCCCATATAATCTGATTGTCACCCCGAACGGCCCAACAATTGAGCTCCCAACGATCGTTAATCAGGGTATCGTAAGAGATGCATTGGAGCAGGCAGCAGTGGCGAATTGATGTTCCGGCAGGGCCGAGGCGGTGGTCACGATCGGTGTCGTGAGAATGCACGATTTTGTCTGCGTGGATTGTTGATTTCTTGAATTTCTTCAATCCGAGCGATCTTTGTCAGCGAAAAAGCGCCGTAAGCCGGGCGCGATCCTAAGCTAAGCTCCTAGTCCCTAAGCTTCAGCGCTTCAAATACTAAAACGCCTTTCCTTCACTCCTCTTCCTGGTCACGGTCTTCGTAGAATCGTTCGCGGGCTCGATCGATTGCTTCCAGGGTGAACAGGCCGTGTGATTCGCCACCTGGGTAACGGATTGCCCAGTCATTGAGATCGGCCACCGGGACTTCAACGATGTCTCCCATTTTGAGACCGGCAAGGTCGACCGGATCGTTGCCCAGCGTGCCATGAATGTACTCGGGCTCGATGCCGGTGACTTCAACCCAGATGAACTCGGTGACGCCATCGACGGTCATGGCAACTTTAACAGAGAACCATTCACCATCCCGGCGTTCATGGAATGCCTCAACAAATTCGGGCCAGCGATCTCGAGCTTCGGCCACAGCCTCGATCATATCAGGATCATCTCCGGAGACGGCAATCACGGGCGCATTCGTGGGAGTGCTGAAGGCATCCGCGCCGCCAGGGCGGAGCAATGCTTCAATCACATCGTCATCCCAGACATTGATCTGGCCTGTCTCCGGTCGGAACACGGCCAGAGTGGCGTCGTCTGCGAGTTCGAAAATCAGCCGGATGATCAGGGCGTAGTAGGCTTCCGGTGTCTCGTCCGTTTCAAAGGGCACCATGAGATCGACCGCCATCCACGCTTCATGGTTCAGAACATGCTTGCGCAGGCGAAAGTCCAGCAGGTCTTCGGCAACCTCTTCAACGTCCTCCCAGTAAGGCGTGGGCTGATTGTGAATCATGAACATGCCGTGTGGCGACGATAGGAAAAAGACATCGTCGTCATCACCGCCTGTCACGAATCCATCGTGTGTGTCCTCGTAGGCATTTTCCTTGGTATCGTAGGTACCACCCCAAGCCTCAGCAACAATCTCGGCCAGCACCGCCGCCGTTAAATAGCGGAGGTGTGCTTGCAGGAGTGCAAACGAGATCAGCGGATGTTCAACTTGGTCGGACTCTTTCATTTTCGATTCTGAGGAGAGGCGGGGGTGCCGGGATACGGGGATTTACGAAAATCCCGGGGGCTTATGCCAGCATTTCTTTTAAAGGCACGCGAGAGGGAAAATGGCGAATCGTAGCCTACCTGCTTGGCGATTTGCTCCAGTGAATATTCAGTGCGGCGCAGGAATTCCTTCGTGCGACC
>JAQCER010000852.1 GCA_027618625.1 Verrucomicrobiota bacterium | reverse complement strand
AATTTCCAGCCCTGTCGATGGTCACCGGCATGTTGGCCAACGCACTGGGTTGGCGGCGCGAAGACGATAATCTGCATGACGGCTTGCAGGAGCGGCTGTTAGTCGGGGCGCGAATCGAAAGCGCAGGACAACGCATTACAGATTACCAAACTGCGCAGCTGTATCAGAGGGACCAAGGCTGGACGACCAAAGGGGTCCCTGAAGGACGAGCGACAAGCCCGAGCTACACCATGCAGCCCGATGGGCAAAAGGCTTTGACATGGCAACGCTATAGAGATTTCCACGCTGGTCGTTGTGTACTCGTGGCGTTGCGCCTGGAACCTGCTGAGAAATATCCCACCTTGAACGATCTCGCGACAGCCCTTGACCATCCCGCGCGCCCACTTTTTATTGGACGCAAGCCCTGCTTACCGAGTGGCCGCTTATTTGCTGGCTGGATAGAAGCAGACAATGTCGCCCACGCCTTGCAAATCGCCCCCCAGATATCGACAAGTGATAAATGGGAACTGCAATGGCCCGACGGTGAAGGACGCATGGATGGCGATCGAGTCTTTGACTTGTGTGATGAGCGAAATTGGACCAGTGGCGTTCACGGCGGTTGGCGGCAAGTGCGGCAGGCGGTGGTCACCGCGAAAGGAAGCTAGCGATGCAATTCACGATATTGCACACCCGCCCCGATCCCGTAGCACTCACCCACTGGGCGACTCGAAGGCAGTTGCTTTCCCCTGATGGTGACTTCGGTTATGCCTTTCATGCGCTGCTCGCCGCTGCCTTTAATGGCAACGCGCCATCCCCTTTCCGTTACATGGACGAACAAGGGCTACTCGCGTATTCAAACGAATCAGAATCTGCAGTACGCGAGCGAATCACCCATTCGTCGGGAGAGGCACGAAAAGCTCTGGGCCTGGATACCTTACGCGTTCGCCCGTTTCCTATCGATTGGCAATCAGGCAAACGCCTGGCTTTCGAGGTGCTGGTGCGACCGATCATCCGAACGAAAGCAGGCAAGGAGCGCGATCTCTATCAGTACCGCATGGAGCAACGCGCGGAGGACAGTGCCGATGAAAAGCCATCGCGAGAAGCGATCTACCGGCATTGGGTAGCGGAACGTTTTGCGGGAGACAACGCGGCCAAATTACTGAGTGCGTCGATGCACGGTTTTGCGTTGCGCCGGGTCATCCGGCGTGTAAAGAGCGACGAGGCAGGCGCACGAAAACCGCGTTCAATCAATGGGCCCGATGCGATGTTTCGCGGCGAGTTGGAGATTGATAATCCGATCGCTTTCTCGCAAATGTTGGCGCATGGAATCGGCCGTCACCGCGCATTTGGCTACGGAATGTTGCTCCTGAAACCGTCGCAGCGAGGTTAGTGCAATGCTCAAGGGACGCCTGGGACTGGAAACTGCTCGCGTCCCTCACGCCGACCGCCATGGCCTGATCTGGTTGGAGCGGGGCGAGCTATGCGTCGTCAACGGTTGCCTACACTTCATGCGAGGAAAGGATTCGCCGACTGCCACTGCCGACCAAATCCCCCATCAGGCGGTTTCAATGATCCTGCTGGGCCCAGGCAGCAGCGTGACTCACGATGCCCTGCGCTTGCTTGCACGACACGGCACGCTGCTCGCCGCAGTGGGTCAGGACGGTGTTCGCACCTACACCGCGCCAGCTCTGGCGCCTGATCGTTCCGATACCGCACGGCGACAAGCGGAGTTGTGGAGCAGTCCACGGCGACGCATCAGTGTTGCCCGCAACATGTATGCCTTGCGTCTGGGAGAAATATTGCCGCACCGGGACCTCGACACACTGCGTGGAATCGAAGGTTCTCGTGCAAAGACTATGTACCGCATCACCGCTGAAAAATATGACATCGAGTGGAACGGGCGACGCTATGACCGCCAGAACCCCGACGCTACTGACCTGCCCAATCAAGCCATCAACCACGCCGCGACCGCCGTGCAAGGCGCCGCGGCTATTGCGGTGCAAGCGATGGGAGCCATTCCCCAATTGGGATTCATCCACGAACAATCCGGCCAGTCTTTTGTACTCGACATCGCTGATCTCTATCGAGACGCGATCACACTCTCCGTTGCCTTCTCAGCTGCTAAGCAAGCAAAAAACGACGGAGCCACAATCGACCGCCTCGTACGGCGCGAGGCCGCATCGGTGTTTCGCAAACACAAAGTAATCCCCTCGATGATTGACAGCATCAAAACGGTACTGAAATTGGAGGAAATCGATGGCGCTGACCGTTCTGGTGACCCGTGACGTCGCCGATCGCTTCCGAGGCTTCCTAGCTTCTCTGATGCTGGAGATCGCCCCTGGGGTCTACATTAGCCCACGGATGAATGCCGGCGTTCGTGCCCGAACATGGAGCGTAATGTGTGAATGGCACGATGCGGGGTCTAGCGGAAGTATCGTTATGGTTTGGCGTGATGTGAGCGAGCCCGGCGGCGTGGGGTACAAGGTTCTCGGCACTCCCTCAAAGAAATTGGTGGAACTGGACGGGCTCTGGATTACAAGACGTTCTTTGTCAAAAGCTCTTTAACAATTTGGAATGAGAATGACGAATTCCTCTGGAAAATCATTAGTTTGATTGCCAGGGGTTCCCCCGCACGCGCGGGGATAGGCCCTGGCACGGCACGGCTTCAAAGCGGATAGCGTAGGTTCCCCCGCACGCGCGGGGATAGGCCCCCGACGGTCACAGCGCCCTGCTACCCTACCCAGGTTCCCCCGCACGCGCGGGGATAGGC
>JAQCER010000851.1 GCA_027618625.1 Verrucomicrobiota bacterium | reverse complement strand
GAGCCTGATCGGCAGGAGAGCCGGAAGAGGTAGTGCCGTTGGGGCAAGTGGTCAACAGTATTTCTCGGCCATGAATTCCTGTTTGTTGCTCGGTTTCATCCCTGACACAGGAAAAGTGATACCGACGGCGAAACCCGGGTATAAGGAAGTGAAGAACGATGAAATTCCCGCCGCTACTGCTCCTTGCCCTCCTCTTCCAGCGATCCCTTCACAATCAGGCGTAGCGCCTCAGCACTCCGCAGCATGTATCGTGGATGAGAAGAAGAACCCAGCCCGAGAAGCCGTCCCCTGGGCGGCGGCTTCTGGTGGCGAAATTCCCCTTTGGCCAGACGGCGGCGCGTCAGTTTTCTCGTATCCGGTAGTAGCCTTCAGCCGCGCCTGCCCGGTCGGCATCGCCATCCGTGAAGGACGTGAAATCGCCGTCGGAGACCACGCCGTCTTCGAGTTCGATCCATGTGCCCTCCGCAAGGTCCTCGCGGTATTCTACGGAATATTCTTTTCCGCTACGGCTGTTCCAAGTGAGCTCTACTTCGGCCACTGAGCGAGTAACCTCGGTAATTTGGAAGACTTCTGTGCCGCCCGGATTCCAGTTGATCCCGAAGTTGAATTTGTAATGGCGCCCGCCTTCTTCGGACGCATGGCCATTGGTCAGTACCTGCCCTTCCTCCAATACCTCGTCCGGTCCATTGTTATAGGCGAACATTCCAGCTCCGTCGCCGGAAAAAGGAATCACGGCGCCGCCTGCGTCGTTACCGGCGCCTGGATGGCCCTGGTAGGCTGCGGCGTGCCAGGTGACACCTTCCTCCGTCAGGTCGATCTCGTTGCTGCCTTGAGCGATGATAAATGGAACTTTCATCTGCGGGCCCGTTTCGGTGGCGACATGCACTTGGCCAACGCCGGCAACGATGTATTCGTCAGTTGCTTCGATATACTTCACGAGCACGGGGGCAACGGTATGGTCTCCCTCGGTCCGGGATTCGGCGTGATAGTAGTTGATGTATTCGACCACACCTCTGGTCTCGCCTTCGAAGTCGGGAGTCGGTTCAATCGGCGTGGTGAAGACGACGGTCAGGTCCCAGCCATCGGGAACGCCAGTCTCGTCTTCCCAATCCTCGGTGCCGAACTCCGGATAATCCTCGCAATCCGGGCAAACGACAGGCACCTCGGGAAAATCATTTTTGTCCGTGGGATCATTCCCAGTGGCGACTTCCGCCCCGTCACCGTAGTTGTCGCCGTCCGAATCCAGCTTATGCGGATCTGTTCCCGTGTCCGTCATGCTAACGAATGTGCCGGTTTTGGTTTCAGCACCGTCCAGCAGCCCGTCCTTGTCGGTGTCGGACTTGCGCGGATCCGTCCCAGTGTCCGCCGCACTGACCCAGATGCCGGTGCCGGTCTCAACTTTATCGCTCAGGCCGTCCCCGTCCGTGTCTGCTTTCCTCGCGTCGGATTTCCTCTCGAACTCCTGCAGCGCCGTCAAGCCGTCGTTGTCGCTGTCCGACGTCGCGTCTGCTGGATCGTTGGGATTGAGTCCATTCGCCTCTTCCCAAAAGTTGGGCAAGCCGTCGCCGTCGAGATCGTTGTTCACAACACCGCCCCAGGAAACGGTGAAATTGAATTGATACTCCCTCCCTGCGTCCGGGCTGTCAAAGGATCCGTGCCCAGGGGCGACCACTTCGTCAGGCTCCGGCGGCAGGTCCGCCGTGTTCCACCCGAACATTGGGTATTGGTCGCCACCCGCGAACGGCACTACCGACCCGTTGCTGTCCCCGGTGGGACTGCCCTGATAAAGGCCCATTAACCACTCCGTGTTCGCCTCCGAAATATCAATTGCATTGCTACCGGTTCCGTTCCCCCATGGCAGGGTAAATATGCCGCCCTCTTCCGGCGTCACCAAATCGCCAACGCCAACAACGACGATATCCCCAGATTCGGTGTCCCGCTTGGCCAGCACGGGCGCCGCCGTGTGCTCGCCATCCGCTCGATCTTCGCGAAATGCGACGCTCCAACTCGTCACCGTGCCATCTGGAGTTCCCTCGGCATCCGTGTCCTCGGAAGTGAGCAAGGGATTGACCACGAACACTGTCAAGTCCCAGCCATCTGGAGTCCCATCGTCTAAAATTTCTTCTTTCCCGTGCACGACCTCGATTCCGGCGGAGGGCGAAAGCAAACCAAGTTGAACGTTGTCGATGCGCATGCGTGTCGCCCCGGTATAGGCAACCTCGATTTCGTTGAACGTGATGTCCGTAAAGCCAAAAAAGTTGTCGGGATTGTCAATGCTGACGGTGGTTTCGAAGGACTCGACCTCGACGCCGTTCAATTTGGCGGTGATGGTTGCCGGCGTGGGAGGCTGGGCGATGGCTACGAACGCCGCCGAAGTCAGTGGATTTCCAAAGCGAATGGTAAATGGATTCACTTCCGGGTCACCGGTACGAAGGTTGGGTCCTTTGATATTTTGCCAATCGGGATTATCGCCAACACGGAGGAACAGGTTTGGCACGAGCGTAACGCCAAGTCCTGCGAACTGCGTCGTTACCTCAGCGGTGTCATCAACCGCGACCTCATCAAAGGTGATGGTGCTCACTGGATCGGCCAAGCCGTCTGGGCTCAGATCAATGGGCTCCGCAAGCGATGGTAGGGGTGAAAGAGCGTGAGCAGCAAGGGCTGCGCCAGAAACAAAAGCCAGGAGGGATTTGCGGTTTGCATTCATTTCGTAATAGTGGGCTATGGTGCTGTAGGTGCTGTAGGTGCT
>JAQCER010000850.1 GCA_027618625.1 Verrucomicrobiota bacterium | reverse complement strand
CCGTTTGGCTCGATTTTCTGCCACAGATTCACGCCCAGCGGTGAAATTACTTGGATTCCTGGCGATTCTGGGACAGATCCGGTGTGACGGTCGCTTTTCCCGATTCCCCTTGACGGTCAATGGGGGCGTTCCTATTTTGGCGCTCCCGTTCCGGCTTCGCCATCGGGCTTTTCAGCATTCCTATGAATATCCACGAGTATCAGGCAAAAGAACTATTTGAAAAATTCGGCGTTCCTACTCCGCGGGGGCAAGTCGCTGATACTGCAGAGGCTGCGCAAGCTGCGGCGACTGCGCTGAGCGCGGCGGGGCAGCTGGTCGTCAAGGCCCAGGTGCATGCTGGAGGGCGTGGCAAGGGCATCTTTAAGAATGGTTTCAAAGGGGGCGTTCATCTCGTTGGAAGCGCGGCGCAGGCCGGTGAAGTCGCCAGTCAGATGATCGGACAGACCCTGGTCACTCACCAGACTGGAGAAGAAGGCAAGCTTGTGCGCAAGGTTCTCATCGCTCAATCGGTCGACATCGAAAAGGAATACTACCTGGCGATTCTGATGGATCGCGAGAGCCGGGGGCCGGTCATCGTGGCCAGCACCGAAGGCGGGGTGAACATCGAAGACGTCGCCGAGCACACGCCTGAGAAGATTTTAAATGAGAAAGTGCACCCGCTCATTGGCCTGCAGGCTTATCAAATCCGGAAGCTGGCATCGACGCTCGGGTTGGACGGCGGACAGGGCAAGGCTTTCGGAAAATTGCTCAACGCGCTGTATAAGCTTTTCATCGACTGCGACTGCTCAATGGTAGAGATCAACCCGCTGGTCGTGACCAAGGACGGCGACGTGCTGGCGCTCGATGCCAAGTTCAATTTCGACGACAATGCGCTCTATCGCCATCCTGAGATTGAGGCGATGCGCGACTCTGAAGAGGAAGACCCGCGCGAGGTGGAGGCAGCCAAGTTTGGCCTGAACTACATTGGCCTCGATGGCAGCATCGCGTGTCTTGTGAACGGTGCTGGCCTGGCCATGGCGACCATGGACATCATCAAGCACTATGGTGGCGAACCAGCAAACTTCCTCGACGTGGGTGGAGGTGCATCAAAAGAGCAGGTCACCAACGCCTTTAAGATCATCGTTGGTGATCCGAATGTGAAGGCGATTCTGGTCAATATTTTCGGCGGAATCATGGACTGCAATGTCATCGCGGAAGGCATCGTCGCTGCTTCGAAGGAAGTGGAGTTGAAGCTGCCGCTGGTGGTCCGACTTGAGGGCAACAACGTGGCTGCCGGCAAAAAGACGCTGGCAGAGTCCGGCGTGAATCTTATCTCCGCAGATGACCTGGGTGATGCTGCGCAGAAAGTGGTTCAAAGCATCCAAGGCTGACACTCGCAGTCATAAGCAGTCAGTAACTCACAGACCTTCTCCAACTGAACACCGAAAACCGGTAATCTAACAAACTTTTATATGGCCATCCTCGTTGACGAAAACACCAAGCTCCTGATTCAGGGAATTACCGGTTCCTTTGGCGGGCGGCATGCGCAACTGAGTCTCGACTACGGAACCCTGCTCGTCGCTGGCGTTACTCCGGGCAAAGGCGGACAAAAATTCGCCGACACGGTGCCGGTGTTCGACACCGTATTCGAAGCAGTTGCCGAGACTGGAGCTACGGTATCAGCGATCTTCGTGCCGCCGCCATTTGCAGCAGATGCGATTTTGGAAGGTGTGGATGCTGGCCTCGATCTGGTCGTATGCATCACGGAGGGCATTCCGGTGATCGACATGATGAGAGTGCGCGCCGCCATGGCAGGCAGTCGGACCCGCTTGATCGGCCCGAACTGTCCAGGGCTTGTGACGCCCGGCCGTGGTGAAGGATCTCACGGGGGATGTCGCATAGGCATCGCGCCGGGTTACATTCATCGTCGGGGCAATGTTGGGGTGGTTTCCCGCTCCGGAACCCTCACGTATGAGGCAGTCTGGCAGTTGACTCAAGCCGGTCTTGGGCAGAGCACCTGCGTCGGCATCGGTGGCGATCCGATCAATGGCACGTCTCACCTTGACTGCCTGAAAATGTTCAATGACGACCCGGAGACCGAGGCGATCATCATGATCGGTGAGATCGGTGGCACGGCAGAAGAAGAAGCCGCCGCCTGGGCCAAGGACAACTGCAAGAAGCCCATCGCCGGATTCATCGCTGGAGCGACCGCTCCTCCCGGACGCCGTATGGGCCACGCTGGCGCTATCATTTCCGGCGGTAAGGGCACCGCAGAAGCCAAGAAGGCCGCCATGCGTGACGCGGGCATTTTCGTTTCCGAGACACCCGCGCAGATGGGAGAAACCCTCATTGCAGCAATGGAGCAAAAGGCTTAGACTTTCCCCGGTCACCCTTTCACTTTATCGATTTTTAACATGGCAACCGTAGCAAAAGGACTTGAGGGCATCGTCGCGAATGAATCGCGACTCAGTAAAGTCGACGGCCAGAACGGCAAGTTGATGTATCTTGGATACAACATTGATGACCTCGTGGAGAACTGTTCTTTCGAAGAAATCGTCCACCTGCTGCATCGTGGCAAGTTGCCAAACCAGGCCGAGCTCGACCATTTAACCACTCAATTGCGCTCGCGCCGCATTCTGCCGCAGGGTGTCATCGATTTCCTTAAATCCGCACCGAAGGATGCCAACCCGATGGATGTGATCCGCACGGGAGTGTCAATGTTAGGCCTCTATGATACCCGCGGGCACAATCAGGATCGCGAGCTGAACGAA
>JAQCER010000849.1 GCA_027618625.1 Verrucomicrobiota bacterium | reverse complement strand
GGGTGAACCGGTTTCGAGCCCAGACGGAAAATGGCAAGCATGGATGAATGATGACGGCATTCAGGTCGCGGAATCAGGCAAGGAATCGCACCGCACTTTTACGCCCAGTGGAGTCGTGAACGCCGTCGTCTTCCGGCGTGATAGCACATCGCTGGCGCTCGCCGGAAGCCTCGGTGACAAGGGGAGTATTCGACTGCTCGATATACGAACGGGAAGTATTCAGGATGTCGTTCGTTTGGAGCACGAACTCGTCTCGATCGGCTACTCAGCAGACGGCAAGTGGCTGGTCACAATCGACGCCAGCGGTGCCGTCACGATTCGCGATGCAGAGAAACGCTCGCTTCGCCGATTTCCTAAGGCTGGGGCGGTGGGTCCACTGGCGCTCGGAATGACGTGGCTCGGTGAAAGGAAGGACTTCGCGTTTCAGAAGGCATTGTTTCCAGGTTCTTACGACCAATGGGTCGCTTGGGTCGAGCGTGATGGTGGCGTCCGGCTTTGGAGGATCGGCGATGAGAGGCCGCCTCATCAAGTGTCGACCGGAGGAATCGTGAGGATTGGTTTCGATGCGAATGCGGAGAACCTTGAGCTTATTGGTCACGATGCAAAGGTGCATCGGCTTGCTACCACCGATTGGTCGTCGGCGCAAAGTGAGGCGCTCGAAGTCGAGACGCGTTCCCTTCCCAGTGAAGAGCTGGCGCTGTTCGGTTCAATGCGCTCGCCTGATTCGCGATTGGTTGTCGAGGCAGACCAAGTTCTGGAGAAGCCACGAATCGATGGCGACCTCAGCGAATGGAAAGATGCGCGTAAGCTGCCATTTGCGCCCGGCCTTGAACATTTTACGACAGCGCCGAATTTCGCGCTTCGCGATGACGGAACCGAGGCAGATGGAGTCGCGGGAACGTCGGCCGATTTGTCCGGTGAGGTTTCTCTAGGTTGGGATGAGGATTCGATCTACATTGCGGCGAATGTCCGCGACAACGTTATCGACGTCACGGGGGCAGAAGATTCTCCGGACGCATTCTGGTGGCATCGCGATTCAGTCAGTCTTTTTCTTGATGTCCCTCGCGATGGTGATGGCGGAGAGTGGAAACCGGGCGACCATGCGTTTTCGTTCATTCCAGATCCTGAAAGGCCAAGTCACTACAAGTGGTGGCGACGGGGGGATGCCAGTGGTCGGCTTGAAACGCCCGCACCAGATGCGGTCGAAATGCGATTCAAGATCAACGAGGAAGGTTACACGCTGGAGGCCGCGGTCCCGATGAGCTTGTTGCGAACGCAGACACTGGATTGGAAACCGCCCTATGACGAGCGCGTTCTCGGGTTCATGTACATCGTGACCGATCCCGACTGCAATCCATCCGATCCATTCGGCGGTGAGCTCATTTACGGCGGCGACAGCGATGACGATGGATGGTGGGCTGGATTGCGACTCGTGAAGCACGGTGTCTCGGCTCCAGCTCACCTGGAATCGCCACTTTCGAAATCGAACGCTGGCACGGTCGATACTCGGATCCTGGAAATTCTCGACGGACTGGAGCTTCCTGACGGATTCGAAGCCAACGTTTTTGCCACGGTGCCGCGTGGCCCGAGCCGCATGGCTTTCGCTCCGGATGGTCGGCTCTTCGTGACGGCAGGTGGGTGGGGAAAGGGTGGCAAAGCCTGGGCGCTTCAAGACGAAGATGGCGACGGTACGGCAGATCGACGCGAAGTGGTGATCGATTCCCTCGACACGCCGATGGGCCTTTGCTTTCTCGGTGAAGACATGCTCTACGTGGCTCACAACCGTAGCTCCATTTCTCTTTACAAGCCTGGGCCACCCGGAACTCCCGCTACCTTTGTCAAAGACATCCTGGTCACAGGCACGAGCAACGGTCACGGCATCGGGCCGGTGATTCCTGGGCCAGATGGCAAACTTTACTGTGCTCAAGGTTCGGACGGCGATGTCGTTGTCGGTGAGTCTGAGTATGACTGCCGAGTCTGGCGAATGAACCCAGATGGTTCGAACGTGGAGTTTCTCGCGTCGGGTCTCCGCTATGCGTTTGGGTTGGCCTTTGATGCCAAAGGCCGCCTTTTCGCCACCGAACAGGGCCCCGATCACAAGCCGGTCGACCATTCAGACGAACTGAACTTGATCACCGGAAATCAAGACTACGGCTTTCCCCATGTCTTTACCGATCCTCAGAAAGCAATAGGTCACGCTCCTGCATTCGCTCAATTTGCTGAGCATTCGTGCGCCTGCGGCGTGACGTTCTACAACGGCGGTCAGTTCCCAGAGGAGTATCGGGGCAATGCGTTCGTCGCTCTTTGGGGCCCGGCGGACACGAACCACGTCGATCTTGTATCCAATCCTCGTCCGAAATGGGATGCCTACTACATTGCGCGCGTTCAGAGTGAGGAGGGCAAAGAGCCGACCGTTTCCAAATTCGCCGGTGACTTTCGCCATCCCGCAGATGTCGCCGTGGGGCCAGATGGCGCACTTTACATCGCCGACTGGGGAAGCACCGGAGTCGGAGGCTCGCAGAATGGCGCGGCTGGTGATGGAGCGATTTTCAGAATCGTTTACAAAGGAGCGTCAGAGAAAAAGGCCGCGACCGATCCTCCTGAAGTGAGCATTCCTTAGTGTCCACAAATAGAGCACCGTCCCTTATTTGACGTCCCTTATTTGAAAAGGGAGAACGAGATCGCGGCCACCCGAAAACGGCGGCAGACCGGCGGCGCCAAGCACTATCGATGGCAAGCCGAAGTCATCCTCCA
>JAQCER010000848.1 GCA_027618625.1 Verrucomicrobiota bacterium | reverse complement strand
CGCTGGGGCTTGGTGGTTTCACTGCTACTTCTGCCGAGCCACCTTTTTTCCCAATCGCTGCCGCAGACGCGTCCGGTGGAGGGGCTTCGTGACAAGGGGCCGCAGGTGCACGCGCTGGTGGGAGGTCGGGTGGTGATGAGGCCGGGTGAGGTGCTGAGCCGAGGCACAGTGATCGTGCGGGAAGGAATCGTGACTGCAGTCGGAGAACATGTGGCAGTGCCGGCGGATTCCCGTCTGTGGAATCTGGAGGGGCAGACGATCTATGCCGGATTCGTGGATGGAGCGACGTCTGTCTTTGATAGTGGCTCTGCCGCCGAGGTTTCCCATTGGAATAGCAAAGTCCGCCCGGAGCGGAAAGTTGCTGACGCACTGAAGGCTGAACCCGCGTTGCGTGAGAAGTGGCGTGGGCTCGGGTTTACGACAGTGGGAGTCGTTCCCGCCAGTGGGATCTTTCGCGGCACCGGGTGTGCCATTCAACTGGGTGATGGGCCGTCGAGGTCGACCCTGCTGAAAGAAGAGACAGGCCAATATGCGGCATTCGAGAGTGGTGGAGGCGGGTATCCGTCTTCTCTGATGGGCTGCATCGCGCTCATGCGTCAGACTCTGAGCGATGCGAAGTGGGACGCAGACTATCGCACGGTTTTCGACGGCAATCCATTCGGCCTCTCCCGCCCAGAGGACGATGCGGCGCTGCAGGCGCTGGCAGGCGTGACTCGGAGCGAAACACGCCTGATCATCGAAGCGGGCGATGAACTTGATTTCGACCGGGCTCTGCGAATTGGAGAAGAGGCTGGGCTCAATATCCTGTTGTTTGGCAATGGCTACGAGTATCGGCAATTGGAGACCCTCGCACGTGCTCGAACACAACTGTTTCTGCCGATCGCATTTCCTGGGAAACCGCCGGTGGATGATCCGGACGCTGCCTTGGGAGTGTCCCTGGAGCAATTGCAGCACTGGGAATTCGCACCGGGAAATCCTGCTGCGCTGGAGGCAGCTGGGGTGATATTTGCCTTTTCAACGATGGGCCACAATGATGGGAATGGTTTTTGGAATCATGTCAGGGAAGCTGTGAAGCGTGGACTTGATCCAACTGCTGCGCTTGCGGCGTTGACCACGCGGCCGGCGGCGATGCTCGGAATCGACCGGGTAGTCGGGGAGATCGGGACCGGCAGGATCGCCAATTTCTCGATCTACAGCGGAGATCCTTTCAAAAGTGAAAGCGCCGATCTGTATCAGGTTTGGATCGACGGAAAGTGCTACCCGATGCCGGCCTCCCTGCAGTTCGATCCGGTTGGCAGTTGGTCCTTTCGCTGGGGCAGGTTGAAAGGGCCAGAGCAGGGCAAGCTGACAGGGAAATGGCCGGATTTTGTGCTCGAGTTCGATGCTCCCGCTGCTGATGAGAAAGCGGACGATAAAGAAAACAAGGGCGGCAAGCCCGAGCCGCTTAAATTGAAGGCGAAAGCGATGGACAATCGGTTGGTGATGTCGATTGATGATAAGGCAAAGGGTGCGTTCGCAGGTTTTGCTGAATCCGTAGCTGTGCAATTGGCTGCGCACTATGACGACGGGAGACTGTCGGGCATCGCCCAAATGCCGGACGGGAGTACGGTGTCCTGGTTCGGCACCCGGGATGCGGAGTCGACTGAAGACGCGAAGACAGAAGCCAAAGAGCAACCGGCTACAGACGATGACGATGACGATGGCGATGCGCCTGCCCGTTTTGCGCAGTATCCCGCCGGGGCATTCGGAGTGGATGCGAAGTCGCTGGTGGCGCCGGAGTCGATTTTAGTCAAAGGGGCGACGGTCTGGCCTTGTGACGGAGGCAAGCCGGTCGAGCGCGCCGATCTGTTGATGCGGGATGGCAAGATCGTGAAGATCGGCCATGACCTCGCAGAGGATGCAAGTCTCGTCATTAATGGCGAAGGGAAGCACGTGACTCCGGGATTGCTCGACGCGCATTCGCACATCGCCATCAGTAGCGGGGTAAATGAAGGCACCCACGCCGTGACGGTTGAGGTGCGGATAGGGGATGTGATTGATCCTACCGACATTGGAATTTATCGCCAACTAGCCGGTGGACTTACGACTTCCAACGTGCTGCATGGATCCGCGAATCCGATGGGTGGGCAGAATCAGGTGATCAAATTGCGATGGGGACAGGGGGCTGAGGGGCTGAAGTTTGCGGGCGCAAAACCCGGAGTGAAATTTGCACTTGGAGAGAATGTGAAGCAATCGAATTGGGGGGCAGACTCGACCACACGGTACCCGCAGACACGGATGGGCGTTGAGCAGATCATGAAGGACACCTTCCTGGCAGCGCGAAACTACGAACAGCAGCGAGCAAGCGGATCGCGTGCGCCATTTCGTCGCGACCTCAGATTGGATGCTGCTCTGGAAATATTGCGTGGTGAGCGCATCGTTCACGTCCATTCCTACCGGCAGGATGAGATCCTGATGTTTGTCAGGCTGGCCGAGCAATTCAAGTTCACCGTCGGGACTTTTCAGCACGTGCTGGAAGGCTACAAAGTTGCTGATGCCATTGCCAGTATCAATGCCGGCGGTTCCAGTTTCAGTGACTGGTGGGCCTACAAGTTCGAGGTGTACGATGCGATTCCGTTCAACGGAGCAATCATGCACAACGCGGGAGTGGTGACCTCTTTCAATTCTGACGATGCCGAACTGGGCCGACGGATGAACACGGAAGCGGCCAAGGCGGTGAAGTATGGTGGCGTGCCGGAAGAGATCGCGCTCCAGT
>JAQCER010000847.1 GCA_027618625.1 Verrucomicrobiota bacterium | reverse complement strand
ATCCGTTTAACCGAGCATATGAGGGTCAATTTAGCCGAGCGCCATAGGTGTATGGCAGATTCGGAACGCGCGATGGAAATGAAGAGGCCGCCGATGATGAGATGTCGATGAAAGGACTTGCAGCAGCAATGGGCGGCGCACTTGAGCTACATGCGGGATATCCAGCCAATAAGCAATCACTGGCCAGCAAGCAACCCGTTGCAAACGTAGCTTACGCGACACCTGAGAAGATCCCGACGATGGGAAAATACAAATCCGTGCTCGACTATGGCGGCAAAGTCGCGGGGAGCTGCATCCATTGCCACTCGATCAGCGATGAGCAAAGACGTATTGTTCGCGATGCTGGTGAAATCCTGGGTCTGCGAGAGCTTTCTCCCTGGCCCATGCCATCAGTGCTCGGGATTAAGATGGATCCGCAGCAGCGGGCCACTGTTTTGAAGATCGCTCCGGGATCAGTGGCGGAAAAGTCGGGATTAAAAGTTGGCGATCAAATCAGCAAGGCGAATGGACAACCGCTTCTGTCCACTGCCGATCTGCAGTGGACGCTGCACGCCATGCCCGACAACAGTGATCTCGCTCTGGATGTTTTGAGGGCGGGGAATTCGCTTCAACTATCGATTACACCTCTGAAAGGCTGGCGGGAATCATCCGACATTGCGTGGCGCGTATCGACTTGGGATCTGCGGCGCATGGCTCTTGGCGGCATGCGTCTGGAGCGGATCCCCGTCGAGTCAAGAGCAGGGGAAACCCTTCTGGAAGATGGCAAAATGGCACTCAGGGCTCTCAATGTTGGCGAGTATGGTGAGCACGCAACTGCGAAGAAGGCGGGGCTTGAGGAAGGCGATGTGATCATCGGCTTCAATGGGGACGATTCCGACTTGAGCGAGAGCGAACTCATCAAGAAGATCGCATCCACGGTAAAGCGTGGTCAGCGAGTGAATGTCGTCTACGTTCGTCGCGGCGAACGGAAAGAGAGTTCTTTCGAGCTCCAATAAGTAAAAGCGGCGGATTCGGCTGTGATCTCTGGTCTACTGTGTCGCCTGAAAAAACATTCCCGCGATCGAAGCCGTCAGCAAACTGGCAATAGTTCCGCCGATCATCGCTTTCACGCCGAGTTGGGCCAGCGTCGTTCGCTGGGTTGGAGCAAGGGTTCCAATGCCTCCCAGCTGGATGCCGATCGATGCGAAATTTGCGAAGCCGCAAAGTGCAAACGTCATCAGGAATGCCGATTTCGGACTGAGGCTGGTGGCTGCGTTCATCGCGCCGAGATCCAGATAGGCGACAAATTCGTTCACGATGATTTTCTTGCCGAGCAGGCTTCCGGCTTGAAGAAGATCGCCCGATTCGACACCGATCAGTGCAGCAATCGGAGCGAAAGCAAAGCCACAGATCGCCTCCAGCGAAAAGCCAGAGAAGATCGCCGACTCACCGCCGGAGATCCGCTGCACAAGCAAGTTCACCCAACCCCGCTCCCGATCGAAGTGGAGTCCGGAGCCATCGACAAAGAAGCCGCCAATGCCGTCGGTCAGAATGGCATTGAGCATGGCAATGAGAGCGACGAATGCGATGATCATTGCGGCCACGTTCAGGGCAAGCTTGAGCCCCTGCGATGTGCCGGTAGCCACGGCATCGAGCACATTGGTACCGAGGCTTTCTTGCGGCACAAAGAGATCCGTATTCACGGTCTCAGTTTCGGGCACAAGAATCTTGGCGACCAGGAGAGACGCCGGTGCGTTCATCAAAGATGCACAGAGGAGGAACTTCGCGAACTCCTGCTGCCGTGCTTCGTCTGCACCTCCGAGGATGCCGATGTAGGCTACCAGAACTCCTCCTGCGATGGTAGCCATTCCTCCGGTCATCAACGCCATGATCTCTGATCGCGTCATTTTGGGGATGTAGGGCTTAATGACAAGGGGCGCCTCCGTTTGCCCTAAGAACACATTCGCAGCCGCCGCCAGACTTTCTGCTCCAGACAAGCGCATCAGGCGGGTCATCACCCAAGCCAGGCCGAAGACGATGCGCTGCAAGAGACCGATGTAGTAAAGGAACGAAGCGAAGGCCGAAAAGAACACGATCGTTGGCAGCACCTGAAAGGCGAAAATGAATCCCCTTCCGATACCCAGCACCTTCTCGGCCTCTCCAGCATCCGACAGGACAGGGCCAAAAATCACAGTCGTGCCCTGCGCCGTGAAATTGATCACTGTCACGAACAGGCTCGCCAGCCACTGAAAAACCAGACCAGCGCTACCGCCAAGAAAGAACAACACCGCAAAAACCAACTGCACCCCGAGCCCACCAAGAACAATCGGCCAGTGAATCCGCCGCCGGTCAGCGGAAAGCAGAAATGCAGCGGCGAGAAGTCCGCTAACTCCCACCAAGCCCCGGATGATGTCGTGGATGATCATGGGTTTGCTGAGGCGGGAACCTGAATCCCGTTAAAGTGTCCTGTTCTTACTGCAATGTCGAGCCGTGCGTTCGGCGTCCGACGCTTGATTGCCGCCTACCGGGTCGAGACCGCCACTCGAAGAAACGCGGGCAATACGGCATTCCGTGCAGCTACAGTCACTTTCATCATCCCTTCCCCCATTTCTTCTTTTTTCACCACAGTGGGATGATCGAGCCCCAGTGTAGAACTCCAGACTTCACTCCATTCTCCCACAAGATCGTCTCCCAATTGTATCACATACTCAAGATCTACAGCAGAAGAGCGATAGATGAACGTGATTGCTGGTGTCATGTCTTCACCTTTAGAAACAGCCACTC
>JAQCER010000846.1 GCA_027618625.1 Verrucomicrobiota bacterium | reverse complement strand
GGAGTCTTTTGCAAGTCGCAGTAGATCGCTCATGAATAATCCAGGTTAAGTCCATTTCACGAAATTGACGTTCAGCTATTCCGTTCCGGCTCCTCCTCCGGTTGCCGGACGGTCAATTTAGGCCACAGATCCGGTCAAATCCCCCGAGATTCTCAAGATTTTGGAGCGTGAACTCAGGAGTCTCGAGTTCCAGGCGTTGCCGACTCGCCCGCAGGAGTGCCTCGCATTCCTCTTCGGTGATCGAATCGTAGAAAAGCGTTATCTCATACTGTGGATTCGCGGCGGGATAGGAAATGACCTCGTGGCAATCGACGACGATGCCTTTAAAATCGAGAACGCTGTCACCGATTCGTGCGTCGCCACAGGACTCGCAACAGGACTCGCCTGCGCTCTCCGTAAAGGTCGAGGCGGGCACTTGAATGTGAAGTACCGCGCCCAGTTGCAATGTTGATCCCCACTCGAACGAGCGACTACATCGCACGACAAGACCGTTGTCATTTACTTGGACCACCTCGAAATCGGGTGTGAAGCTGAGCGGGAATCCGCATTCGCCCTTGGAAAATGGGAGCAGTGGGTCTAAGGCCATTCGGTTTCCTCTGTCGTAGAGATTTGAAAGGTTCACCTGACGTTAACGAAGGAACGTTCCGTGTCAACTCGATCAGTTTTGTGGTTTTGTGGTAAGTATTGTCTTCCTCATGCATCTGGAAGACGTGTCGATTTCACGTCCTGATCAAACAAAGCAATCGACACGACGAGAGGAGCTTGTTAAGGCAAACGGCCCCATGGTGCTCTCCCACGCTTTCAAGTACTCCACATCCTCCCTGGTGCTGCTGACGTTTGTCGGCTGTGCCGGGCTTACTGGGCTAAGGATGCAAAAGCCGGTGGCGGAAACAGTGGTGCTCTCAGAGGTCGACATCCCGTCCTTGTGGAAGAGTGCTGGCGAGGGCAACAATGGACAAATCGCGTCGGGTTGGCTCAAGTCGATTAAGGATCCTGAAATGTCGGCAATGGTGAACGAAGCGCTGGAGCACAATCAGAATCTGAAAGTGGCGGCAGCGCGTCTTCGCGCAGCAAAGGAGGGCACGATCATCGGCCGGGCCCGGCGGTTGCCATCGGTGGATTTCTCTGGTTCGGGCTCGCGCACCCGCACGGGCAACGGCCCGGACGATTCGCCAGATCGCTCGACCAGTTACGGCCTGTCGCTCAATGCCTCCTGGGAGATTGACCTGTGGGGGCGGTTGCGTGATCTCGATCTCGCCAGCTACGAGGATTTTCTCGCCGCGAGTGCTGATTTCCGCGGTGCCCGGCTGTCACTGGCTGCCAACACTGCCAAAGCGTGGTGCAACTTGATCACGGCAAGACAGCAGGCAACGCTGGCGCTGGAAACCCGCAACAGCTACGTGCGCAACTTCCGCATCACCGAGCGCAACTTCAAAGCGGGTGACGTCAGCGCCAGTGCGCTCGATGTGCAATTTGGTCGGAACAATATTGCTTCAGCGGAGCGGGAGTTGATCGATCGCGAACTCAGCAGAGATGAGGCAAAGCGATCCCTTGAGGTATTGTTAGGGCGCTATCCCGCTGCGGCACTGGAGGGGCGAGATCAACTGCCTGAACTGCCAAAAGATGTCCCCGTGGGCTTGCCGTCCGAGCTTCTGCTGCGCCGTCCGGATCTGGTCGCTGCGGCGGCGGACCTGCGCGCCTCAGCCAAGCGTGCAGATGCTGCACGGAAGGACCTGCTGCCGTCCATCCGCCTGTCCGGGCGCGGTTCCTCGTCCAGTGAGGAACTTGGAAAAATGCTTGTCGATCCGGAATACATCGTGTGGAATGTGGCATCTTCACTGGCTCAGACGGTCTACGGTGGCGGCGCTCCCACTGCCGAGGCCCGCCAGTCTCTGGCTCAGAACGAGATCGCCATCCGCACCTTTGCCGAAATCGCTCTCCAGGCTTTCCGCGAAGTTGAGTCAGGACTGGCCATCGAGCGTTCGCTGGCAAGCCAGGAAGAATTCCTCGCCACCGAGCTACAGCAGGCAAACCTGGCCGAAGTCCAGGCATCCCGCGACTACTCGGAAGGCATCGTCGGAATTCTTGAGATCCTCGAGGCTCAGCGTCGCGCGGTGAATGCGCGCCGTTCCATGATCTCCCTGCGCAATCAGCGCCTGCAGAATCGCATCGATTTGCATCTCGCACTCGGTGGCGATTTTGCGACCCCGGCGCCGTAGGAGGACGGCTGATTCGAACGTCTCGAACTCACAAGGCCAGGTCAAATAAGACCTTCACAAAACCTTCAATAACGACACCCTTGTCCCATGATGCCACTCGATCGTATCTTCGTCCAGCATGGGCCAAATTTAACAATGTTTGCCCAGAACCCAGTAAGCCTATGCCTCGCGGTTCCGCCAGATTTCTTTGTAAATCTCGATGTATTTGCCAGCGGTCGCGTGGTGATTGAACCGGCTCTTCGCGTCCCGCATGATGCGGGAAATCTGGTGCGCTTTTACTTCGGTTGGCAGCTGGTAAAAGTGCACCGCTTGATCGATCGCCCAGCGCAGCCCTGTCGTGTCGAAGTATTGGAAGACAAAGCCATTGCCGGTGTCATTGTCGATGTTCAGGGGCTGAATCGTATCGTGGAGCCCGCCCGTATCGTGGACGATCGGCAGTGATCCAAATTTTGGACTGATCATCTGTGGCAGCCCGCATGGCTCGAACGAACTCGGCATCAGGATGAAATCGGAACCGGCGTAGCCGAGGTGCGAGAGTTCCTCG
>JAQCER010000845.1 GCA_027618625.1 Verrucomicrobiota bacterium | reverse complement strand
TCACGCACGAGGCCGACGATTCTACGGATGCGTTCCGACAATCCAGAAGCGCTCTGAAGCGCGCGTGGTCGCGAGCGACAGACGAAAGTGGTCTTCTTTTTCTTGTCGTCTTCGTCTTTGAAAAACTTGAGTCCCTGGTCTTCAAGTTGTCGGCACAAAATCTTGACGGTATTCATAGGGAACCGCTTCTGCTGCTCCAGTTCATTGCGCAAAACTGCCAGCAAGGGTGCGGCCAGATTCTTCGCCGGAATATTGCCCGGAACTTTCGCTGAGTCGACAGCTACGACAAAGTCATCGAGATGGTTCTCCCGGCAGTGGCGTTCCATGTCAGCCAGTGACTTCAAAACGACAGGCTCTGCGCCTTCCGGCGTCTTCTGATAGGTGTAGTGCGTTTCCTTGCTCTTCTGCGCTTTCCACTTCTCGATGGTTTCCTCGTCTTTCTCCATGCGGATGCGCCGCTTGAAGCTTTCGAGGTTCATGTTGGCAAAGCGCTCCTGATGGAGTTGCACCAGGTCCCGCTGGTAGTCGTGATGGTTGGGCGGTCCAAGCAGGACGCCACTCATTCCGCACACTGCGATGACCGTGAAGTTACCCTTTGGCCCTTCCGTTTCTACTTCCTCAACGGTGTAGTATTCTGCCAGAGTTTCGGAGCTCATGGCGTGACGAAGGGCGTCTTCTTTGGAGAGCCACAGGGAACCGTCCAGCTTGCACTGAAAAAAGCGCATGCTCTCGGGCGCGTCTTTGGTACGCACAAATTCTACGGCATAGCGTTCGCGAGCGCCGAGTACCAACTTTGCGAGATCGAACACGGAATACGCACGACCAGTGGCCTTGATCTGGCGGGCCAGCGATTCGACTCCTGCTGTTTCAGCAAGGAAACGAGCTTCCAATCCTGTGAGGAGCGGCTCCCTGGGGCGGTCATCGCGTCCTCGGCCACCACCACGGTAGTCTCCTCCACGGTAGTCTCCTCCACGGCGGTCACGGTTGCCGCCGCCCTCATGACTGGGACTACGGCCATGACGGTTGCCGTCGCCATCGGGACGGCGCCGTCCTTGCCCCTGGCCCGGACCTTGGTCTGGACGACGGCCTTGGCCACCGCCTCCCGGGGCTCCGGCCCCACGGCCACGTGGAGCGCCACCGCCATTCCCGCCGTCACGCCGGTCGCCTGCTGACTTACGAGGGCCATCGTCACGCCGAGGGCCACGGCCTTGGCCTTGGCCACCCCCACTCCCACCACCGTCACGCCGGTCCCGGCCACCGCCTCGGCCTTCGCGATCGTCGCCCTTGTAGTCGGCGTATTTGTTGGTTTCGGGGGCTTGCTTGACCCAGTCGGGGGTCAGGTGCAACTGGGAAAGATCCAGAGATTCGGATGGGTTCATGGCGGGGTGCCGTTGAAGTAGATGTGCAGTGAGATGAGAAACGTGAGAACCACGATCTTTAGCCGACAATTCACCATTTGTGAACAAGAAAGCGAACGGATCCTGTAGTTGTCAATTTTCCCGGGTGGAAGCCGCGGTCGAATGGGGCCTTTTTACTACCGGATGGTTTATAATCAATAAGGTAAAGTTTCTTCGATGAGCCAATTAAATAGTTATGAAGATCTTCGCCGATTCCTGCCCGCAGTGCCAATCCGGCTCGGCCAACCGGATCCGCAAACCAAGGTGTCATTCATCAAGTGGCCACCGCCGCAGATCCATATCGCCTTTTGCAAACCGACCGCAAGCAGTTCAAATCCGGAGATGTAAAGTTTTGGTCAGCCAGGTAGAGGCCGTCGATCTATCAGGCATGAGCGAAGTCCGTGAGCAAGTCCTCACGGCAGCATTCGCGGCTCTGGCCGGACCACAGAGAGCTGCCTTCGGGATCCTCACGTTTACCGATGTGTTGAAGAAAAACCCTCCTGAGGCTGGTGTCCGGAGTGATTGGGAGAAAGTGCTCGTCCCAAATGTCAACACCGGAACACGCTGGCCCGAAGGCGACTGGGTGTCGCGCAAGCAACAGTGGATTCCGTTCATCATGCAGCGATTGCGCAGCAGCGTCTGAATCGGTGAGGCCGGACGCTACTTCTTGGCAGCCAGAAAACTGATTGCAAGCACGAACTTCACCGCGTTGACTAACAGTGCCAGAATCGCAATTCCGGCGAGAAACGCTCCGATGCCGGTAAATACCAGCGATAAGACGCTGAAGCTCCGATCCACCACCACCCGCGTGGGGTTCTTTGGATCATACCAGCACGGATAGGTTCCGCCCACTTTGAACTCATCCACCACGGCCTGATTGCTGCTCTTGGAGCTGCTCGAACTCTTCACAATGCGGTAGGTGTCCTGCTCATACACCTTTCCTTCGACTGTGTAGCGTACATGGAATTCGGGCCGGTAGAGCAGGCTGCCCTTCTTGTTTCGCGATTCGATGAGCTTTGCCGAAACGATCTCGCAAGGGGTTTCGACAAAGGCGTGTTTCGCTTCCCACTCGGGCTTGAGCATAAGGAACAGAACTCAGTGATTTGGCTGAATTGGGGACTGAGGGAGGGCAACTTGAAGTCTCTCTGAAGTGATGAGTTTGAGGGTAATGGGGCGGCGGCTTCCGTCCGGAAATTGCGGCGAGTTTTCGTTCCAGTCTCGCAGGTAGTTTTCCAAGTATCGCCGGATGGCGCGGGGGTAGTCGGGCTCAAGCAGGAGGTGGCAGGTCACTTGGTGTTCGTCGGCTTCGATCAGCCCGCCGCTGGTGGTCAGGCTGCGGAAGATGACGTGGTCGTCCCGGTAGTTG
>JAQCER010000844.1 GCA_027618625.1 Verrucomicrobiota bacterium | reverse complement strand
AGTGGTGTATACCAGCAGCACCAGCGTTTACCCTCACGTGGATGGCGAGATCGTGGATGAAACGACCGCTGCATACCCTGCCACCGCCACCGCAAGGGTCCTCCGGGAGGCCGAGGACATTGTCCTGAAATCAAATGGCATCGTGCTGCGACTGGCTGGGCTGTATGGGCCTGGTCGTTCCGTATTGCTCCGCAATTTCCTGGAAAAAAAGGCATCGATTGACTTTAGGGAAGAAACGCCGGTGACCCCAGACGGACGTTGGATCAATCAAGTGCATCGCACGGATGTGGTATCAGCGTTAATGCATGTGTTAGGGAAGGACGGCGAGTTGGCTGGAGAGATTTTCAATGTCAGTGATTCGCGACCGATGACCCAGCGCGTGATCTACCGAGCAATGGCAAAGCGGTTCAACAAGCCCGAGCCACCCACGCTGGCGGCCAATCTTTCTTCCAAGAAGCGCGGATGGACGAATAAGCGCGTTTCCAACATTAAACTGCAGGAGTCCGGCTGGAGCCCTGCCTACCCCTGTTACGTCGATGCGCTGGAACGCGACTCCGCACTGGTTCCATCGATCATGAAACAAATCGACAGTGTTGGTCCCTCGCGCCCTTTTCCCTACAGCGACTACGTGTTCGTTTTTGACAAGGACGGCGTCCTGTTCAACAGTGAACCGATCAAATTGGCTGCGTTCGAATCACTCTTCGAGGAGTTCCCGGAGCACTACGATGCGATCCGCACGTTCAATCGCAGCAATGTTGGGGCACCGCGACCGGACAAACTTGAATTCATTTTCACGCACATCTTCAAGCTTGAGCAAGGCCAGGTGCCTGCCAAAGTGGAAGAATACCTGAAACGGGCCGCCGCGCTGGTTGCCACTGTCCTGCCAAATGCTCCTGTTACCAAGGGGATAGAGGAATTCATTCTCGGTGCCACCTGCCGGAAATACGTGTGCTCCGCAGCACCGATAGAAGAGGTGCACGAACAGCTGGAGCACCACGGAATGATCAACTTTTTTGAGAAGGTATATGCGCATCCGCATCGCAAGGCTGAGGTGCTGCGCAATCTGCAGAAGACATCCGGTAAGAAAGTGGTGTTCTGGGGAGATACGATTCGCGACTTCCAGGCAGCGCTTGAGGCAGAAGTCCTGTTCATCGGGGTAGAAAGATACGACAAGGCCGACGTTTTCGTCGGCCTTGAGGTTCCTGTTATCGCGGATTTCGCGTCAGGAGGTGGGTTGGGCGGGCTTGTGGTTCCAAGATAAATTATTTACTACGGCTGGGTTGGAGGTGTGGCAGTCAGGCGACCGTAGATGTTTCCTGTGGCGCTGGCTCCCTCATGGACGTGGAACTGATCGATCGTAGTGAATCCATTGGCGGTGTGCTCACCGAAGCTGAGAACCAGATAGTAGGTCTGGCCATTCAGAACCGTGGTAAACTGTGTGGCGACGTTGGCGAGGCGGACAAAGTCAGCGTTCTGATCATCCGATTGCCAGGCATGGTTCACAGTGGATTCCAGGTTCAACTCGAAGTCCAGCTCCTCCGTGGCACCTGCTGAAGTAAGATCCAGGGTAACGTTCAGAGATACAGCGTCGGCAACAGTGCCCACGAATACTGTGCCATTGTAGTAGGTCAGGGTGCCGATCAGAAACTCTTCTTCAGGCTCTACATTCTCGAAACTGGCACCTTCAAAGGTCATGCTGTTCGGCTGAAGAAATCCATGCGAGACTGCCTCAGTTCCCCACTCGAAGCGACGGTCATCTTCCAGGAACTCAATGTCCATGCTGTCAGGGCCTTGTGCGTTCGCAAACTTGCCGTCGGCGCTTCCGGAAAAGTCGTCGAAGATAGCGATGTAGGTCTCACCACCCTGGGCACTGTCGTGGTAGTAGTCAGGATCATTGGACGCGAAGTATGCGGAAACGGTCGTCGAAGGGCTGATCGGAAGCTGCAATCCACTGTGGTAAACTGCCCACGAACCGCCGTTCACCTGGTAGAAAATCTGTCCTGAGCCGGCATAAGAAGCAGGAACAGTCAGCTGTAGAGGCATCGGAAAAGTCGCTGCCGGGTAAGAACCGGAGGGAACCGAAAACGAAGGAACAGGAAGCGCTGCAACAGTCGTGCCACTGCCGGCAGTAGGGATGTTAGGGAGAACGTTGGCCGTTACGATCTCAGTGTTCGGGCCAGTGCGGGTAGCGACCACATCAGCATAGTCCCAAACCCACTTGTCTTCAGTTCCGTAAGCCACGGCGGTGTTGCGATCTTCCTTAACCACGGCGACCAGCGGGGCGTCGAGTGCAAACTCCTTAGCGCCTACCCCGTTCGTGCCGAGCTCAAACTTCTGGGTCGTAGCGTTCCATACAGCACGCGTCAGATCGGAGTCAGCGTCTTCGGCCATGACAGCGCGAATCCGAGCGTCGACAAAGCTGCCTCCCAATCCTACCACGGTGCCTACTGTCGCGTCAGACGCTTTTGTCTTGAGCTTGTTGATCACGTCCTGAGGCATCACCGTTCCAGCGAGTGAACCGCCGCTGGCACGGTAGATGTTGACCGCTGAGTTCAGCGTCTTGACGTCCTTCTCAAGCTTCGCCAGACGGGTGCCGTCGTTGATGCTACCCACGAGGTTGATGCCGATCGAGGCGACGATCGCAATGACAGCGACTGCCACGGTCAATTCGATCATCGAGAAGCCTGAGCTCGTTTTCTTGTAGTTGATAAATGTCAGAACTCAGTTATTAGCCTGAAAAGACGAAAACAAGGAAGCAGGTCT
>JAQCER010000843.1 GCA_027618625.1 Verrucomicrobiota bacterium | reverse complement strand
TGATGTGGATGGCCTCAGCAAAGGAATTCATCACCATCTTCATTGCTCTTGAGACCGTTACCATCTCATTCTACGTTCTAGTCGCCTACATGCGCCGCAATGTCGGCTCACTGGAAGCCGGCGTGAAGTACCTCATCCTCGGAGCGCTGTCGACCGGCTTCTTCGTCTACGGAGTCACCTGGATCTTCGGACTGACTGGCGAGACGCATCTTGATAAAGTCGGCACTGCGCTCGCAGCCCTGGAAGGCAGCAATTCCGCAATCCTTTTCGCGTTTGCCCTGATACTTGTAGGCCTAGGATTCAAAGTCGCAGCCGTCCCGTTTCACGTTTGGGTACCAGACGTTTATCAGGGCGCACCAACTCCCGTCACCGCGTTCCTTTCCGTTGGTTCAAAGGCGGCAGGCTTCATTGTGGCCACCAGAATTCTTCAACCATTCCTCGAAATGGAGCGCCTGCAGAGTTCGTTCATCACCGTCCTCGTCGTAGTCACGGGAGCGACCATCCTGTTCGGCAACTTTGCAGCTATTCCTCAGACCAATTTCAAGCGTCTGCTTGCCTATTCGAGCATTTCTCATGCAGGATTCCTGCTCCTCGCCCTGACCTGCACGCCCGACAAATTCCAGCTCAATGCTGGACAAGTGGTCGCTTTTTATCTCGCCACCTACCTTTTCATGACGATGCTCTGTTTCCTCGTCCTCACCATCGTCCGACGATCCACCGAAAGCGACGAGATCGCAGCGTTCAGAGGCCTTCACAAGCGCTCACCATTCCTCGCTTTCTCTCTTCTGATCGGCGTAATCTCCCTCGCTGGCGTCCCGCTCACCGCAGGATTCGTCGGAAAGTTTTTTGTCTTCGCCATCGCCATCGACAGCGAACGTTGGATCCTGCTCGCCTTCGCCATCGTCGGAGCTGCCACCGGGTTCTACTACTACCTCAAAGTTGCCCGAGCGATGTACTGGGAAGAACCCGCGGAACTCGCAGCAATTGAGATTTCGCCACTCGCAAGAACCGTCCTCCTGCTCCTGATCATCGCGACAATTATATTCGGAGTATATCCGGCTCCGATCCTCGGACTGCTGGGAAGTTAAGCCCGCAAGCGCCGGACCAAGCTGGGTCTGAACCAAGAACATGCTCCCACTATCTTTAAAATAAAGGAGTTACGTCATTCTTAATCTTAAGCCCAGGTAATACCTGTGATAATACCATGTTTACCCAGATGCGGGTGCGTGCGTTCGGCTGCATTCTCGTAGGTTTTTCCCGGGCGAGTTCCCGAAGTGCCTCTCCCAAATTATCAAGTGCGGCGAATGTACCACGTACCACTGCGGAACGCGATTTCATGAGTGTGCGTCATTGGCAGCCTTGGCCACGGTGGGCAAGGCCCGCTCATCGAAGGACGAAGGACTTCGACTCCCTCCATTCCTCGCCCTGCTTGAAGCGGCGGGAAAGCGTCACTCCGAAGAACTCGCCGGTGAGGCCTTCTCTGGAGTTCCTCCAGAGAAGGCCTCCACCGCTCCGTAGCGCAACTTATGCACCGGCGCGTTGCCGGTGGCGGCTGGGTGGTGGGATGCAGATTGTTCCGTTGTCGGTGTATTCTGATTCTTACTCGTGCGTGCCATCGGCGATCTCCCTGTAAAAATAAAAAGAATTCTGTTAGACAAAAGGCCTTATACCGAATCGGAAAACGCTATGCAAACGGGAAGCACGCAAACGGCGGCTCGTCTCGGGCCGAAAACGCATTCACCATGATTGCGTTTTGGAGTGTCGTGCCGATTGCAATTAAATTAAAACGGCAGGGCACACTGCACACTGAGAAGCGTGCTCAAAAACGGGAAGGGTGTCAGGCCCTGCCGAAAGGGGATCCCGATGGTGACACCTTGACAAACGGAGGCGAGCCGGACGCCTGAGCAGGGCTCCGCCCGTCCCAGTAACGCACCTCCAGATTTCAAAATTTCTACCAGTCAGTCCAGTTTTAGAAGGTGATGGACAGTGCGATGCCGCCGATGAGCTTGTCATCCTGTGCGTCCTGCAGCGCGTCGAGCATAATAGCCGTGCCGATGTAGGGGGCAAGCTTAACGTTCTTCGCTATTGCGATCGGCAGGGAGGCGCGCAGGTCGACGTAGTTTAGCCCTTGGAGGTGCGGCATCAGCCAGCCGTCCGTGTACGAGATTTGTGCTGAGGGAACGAGGCTGACCCGCTCATGCAACTTGATGGACGAGGACACTCCAAACTCGAAATAGTTCCCTTCCAATTCCGTCTCGTAATAGTACCCAGTGGTCAGGTCGATCGGGCCGAGTTTATAGAGCGCCTGAATGCCCAGGTCGTAGGCATCTACTTCGCCACCGTCGGGTCGGAGATTCCACCAGCGAAAGGTCGGCCCGATGGTCAGGTCGCCGAAGGTGAAGAAGAGCCCCGTGTAGAGGTTGAATTCTTCGAAATCGACGTCGGTGACATCGCGGTATAGCGCCGACGCGCTCCAGAGGATGTTGTCGGTCAGGCGATAGTCGACCGTTCCGGTGATGTGGAAGACATCGTCGCCAACATCGAGGCCGCGACAAATGTAGCTGGAATCGTAGCCAGTCGTGAGATTAAGCGAGAACGGCTCGTCTGACTCTGAGCCGGCGTAGGCACCATGGCACAAGCAGGGCCGGATCGGCTGGCCGAGTATGCTGGGCTCGCCAACCGAAGTGGCGGCAGAGTACTCGGCACCGGTATCAGTTTGTGACATCACTGGGGCTTCCCCCGCCCACGCAGATGCGGTAAGAAA
>JAQCER010000842.1 GCA_027618625.1 Verrucomicrobiota bacterium | reverse complement strand
CTCGTCGACTCCGCCCTCAGGCACAGCCCCTAACAGAACCTCCATTCGCTTCTTCAGTTCCTCGATACCACTGCCGAACGACAGCTGATCGACGTCCGAATCCGGATCAAGCGCAGCCTGTGCCAGCTCATGCTTCATCGACAGCGTGTTCAGCATCCCCTCTTCGATCGTTCCCTCGGTGACCAGAATGTAAACCTGCACCGGGCGCATCTGCCCCATGCGATGCGCACGCGCGATGCGTTGCTCCAGCAGCGCTGGATTCCACGGCAGGTCGACATTGATCACCGTATTCGCCGCCTGAAGATTCAGGCCCGTCGATCCCGCATTCGTTGTGATGAAAAGTTTACAGTTGGGATCTTTGCGAAATTCCGCGACGATCGCCTGCCGCTTTTTCTGCGGCACCGAGCCATCGAGCCTGACAAAGCCAGCTCCCAGTTCGTGCAGGTGCTTCTCGATCAGATCCAACATCGTCGTCCACTCGGAAAACAACACGATCTTACGATCTTCCTCCGCCAGCAATGCCTGTAAGAGCTCTCGCAAGCGCTCCAACTTTGAGGAATACCCAGGCTCCTCCTTGTTGACCAGATAGCTGCTGTTGGCCGACATCCTCGCCATCAACAGTGCCCGCTGCATCCGCAGCAGATCCATCTCAGTCAGATATGGCTTGTGAATAATCGTGGCCACCAACGACATGTGAGAATCATTGAGCGCTTTCTGCTCATCCGTCGGGTTAATCCTGACCACCTCCGTCGTCCGCGGCGGCAGATCCTGCAGGACAGACTTACGCGTGCGACGCAGCAAAACGGGCTCGAGCGCCTTGCGCAACGCCGCCAGGTTCTTGTAGCCAATCACCTTGCCCCGATCGTCGACCACACGGTGCTTATTGTAAAAACGGAACGCTGGCCCGAGGCGGCGGTCATCGATAAACTCGATCACTGAATACAAGTCATCGATACGATTCTCGATCGGCGTTCCGGTGAGCACCAGTGCGTACTTTGAACGCAGCGATTTGATCACCGTGGTGGTCTTCGCTTCCCAGTTCTTGATGCGTTGCGCTTCATCGAGAATGATCAAGTCCCAGGGCACATCATCGATTTCCAGATGATCGCGCCGCACCTGCTCGTAGTTGCAGATGGTGAAAAATGCGCCCTCTCGGTACTGCTGCCCACGCTCTGCATACGGCCCGACCACGATCTGTGAATCGCGCCAGGAAAACTTCTCAATTTCCAGCGCCCACTGCGACTTAAGCGATGCCGGGCAAACGATGAGCACACGCTTGATCCCGGCTTTGCGGGCCAGCATTTCCGCAACTCCGATGCCCTGAATCGTTTTTCCAAGTCCCATGTCGTCCGCCAGAATGGCACGACCGGCACCGGTAGCGAAGGCGATGCCATCGAGTTGATACGGCAGCAGCTCGGTCTTCAGGAGTTTGTTGCGCAGACTGTGCTTTGCCGGATCCTGGCGAATTTCCTGCATCTTCTTCTCCACATGAAATTCGTGCAGGATGCGTGAGATCATCTCTTCCGCATCGGGATAGATCGTCACGGTGGTTCCCGTGCGCTCCAGTTGCCGAATCGCATTCAACAGGCGCTGGATCGTCGCGGCATCAGTGAACGACGTGTCGAGAAATTCGCGCACCACTTTCCTTTGAGCGGGCTCGATATCTTCGGGCGTTTCCAGACGTAGTCCAAGATCCACTCCGTAGCGGACAGAAACGTAAAAGCCATCCGGTTGCCAAGGCTTCGCCAGTTTGCGCTGCGTGAATTTTTTCGTTACCTTGCCCAATGCGTGCAACACATGCTTGCAGGTGCCGAGGGTGTTCTTGCGAAAATCCGGGCAGGTGCAAAATGAATCGCCTGGTTCCGTTCCACGCATGGCTACCCGATAGGTTCTTCCCGATGCGGCACTGGTGACAACATAGTCAGTCCAGGGTGTCGACCGATCCTGCGAGACCACGCGCATGCTTTCCTCCTCTGCTCGCTTGGCACGCTCAGCCAGGGCAAGCTCCACCAGTTCATTCTCGGACAGGCTCTCAACGGGAACACGCTCCACTGGCGCCGCTGCGAGCCCTAGAAACGTCTTCTCTTCGAGCACAAATGACAGCGCCAGCCCCAGATGCACACAGGTGTCAGGATAACATTGCGAACATTGCAGCAGCAGATTTCCTCTCCGCGCGGGATCGAGCTTGATCGTCGCCGTGTCACTCGCCCCACCCCAACGAATCATGAAGGAATCATCATCGATGAAAACATCCTCCACTGGATCCACCTCAATCTTGCCTCCTTCAGTGATTAGTCGCTTTCCTGCTGCACCTAAAAGCTTCTCCGCCTGAACAAGCGTCAGGCGCGACAAGCGGTCTTTCAGCGTCAGTTTCGATGATGGCTTAGCTACTGGCATGCAGGACTTTTGGACACGGCATCCAAATTTGTCCAGCTGGAAGAGTATTACCACGGAGAACGGCTGTGGCTGGTCAGGAATGCGACACCCGCAAAATGCCGAGTGTCGCATTCCCTTACTCCAGATCTTCCTCAGTTAAAATTAAATAGGGCCAGTCCCAGAGGGGGATTGGTCGGTAAAAATAGGGGCGGCGGTGATTTTCTGGGGACTCTTGGAGGGCGAATTTGAGGGTTTTCGCGAAATCGGGGCTCTATAATTCTTTTCCGGGCGATTTGGGCTCCGGGCGGTCCGGCTTCTATCGCCGGAGTCGTCGCATTTTCCCTCTTCCAAAGTCTCAGTCGGATTTCTTCTTTTTCAACTCCGCGATC
>JAQCER010000841.1 GCA_027618625.1 Verrucomicrobiota bacterium | reverse complement strand
ACCGCAGGAGGCAATCGTCCACATGGTGCGGCATCTCCTCGACGATGGCACTCCGATGGAGACCAATTCCCTGAATGTCGGGCTGAGTCATCTGGAGGCACCTAGCGCCGTGATGGCGTGTCGTGAGGCGCTGAATCTCTTTGCGAACGAGGACAAATGTGAGCTGGCACTGGCGGTGACCCACTTGCAGAACCCTGATCCGCGGACCTGCCCCGCTGGCAGTATCGCCCGCCTGTGGCGCTACAGTGGCTTCGAGGCCAGCATCGCGGTGGAGCCTCCGATTTCGCCCGAGGTCATCGCGGCGGTTACCTCTCTCGCAGAAACTCCGTTTGAGCTCGATACATGGTGGGATCGGGCGTTGGATGCCAGTGATTACTGGGATGAGGCCGTATTTTCCGATCTTCTTGCATGTATGGTGCATCCTCCGGAATCGCGCGTCGACAGCATGCCCTGGATCTGGATCCAGCGTGTGCAAGTCGCCGCTGCCTTTTTGTTAGGGCCAATTTGTCAGCGTTCGTGGATGTCATCGCCGACATCTAATCCGCTGCTGGCGATTTGTTATGGAACCAAGGACTGGATTCTCAATGGAGCGATCATCGTGCTTACCCGTCTGGCACTTGATGAAGAGGTCGAAAACGAATGGCTGCTCGCAGATGTTGAACGGGCATTTGAGCACCTTGAGAACACACGGCCAGATGGCGGTTTCTGTTGCTATGCGCACTGCCTGACTTGGCATCAACTGCAATTTCCGAATCTGTCACCAGAACGCGAGAGCGTCTTGCAGGCCCGGATTAAGGAAATCGAAGAACCTGCCAGGCCTTCGGCAGAGAAGTGACACTGCTTGCGAACCCGGGGAAAATGCAGGCGAGGATCAAGATCCAGGTTCGTTCGTGACCAAGTCAAGCAGTCCGGGAAACCGCGCCTCGAACGATTCCCTGCGTAGTGATGACAGGCATCTTCTTCCGTCGACGCGCGTCTGAATCAATCCCGCATCACGAAGGGCTTCGAAATGGTGCGAAATAGTCGCCTTACTCAGATCCAGTTCGAATTCGTTGCAGGCGAACTCGTGATCGGGTTGCTCTAACATGGTGCGAACAATGGCAAGACGGCATGGATCGGCGAGAACCTGCATCGCGGTGGACAGCGTCACATCTGCCATGTTCGGTTGCTGATATTTCTTGGTGGTCCCCATTGCGGAGTTATGGCGGAAAGTTCGATGGAGATCAAACTATCAGTTGACCGCCCGGTCTGTTTGAATAAGTTCGATCAAAATCGAACAATTAATCATTTTAACAATTAATCATTTTTCATCCAATGAGCCAAACGCAATCCGTTCTTCATCAGCCGGTAAAAATCGGAGCATGGGAACTGCCCAACAGAATCATCATGGCACCGCTGACGCGATGTCGTGCCAGCGAGGGGCGCGTGCCCAATGCGCTGATGGCAGAATACTACAGGCAGCGAGCATCCGCAGGGTTGATCATTTCCGAGGCGACGTCCGTGTCTCCCATGGGAGTAGGTTATCCGAATACGCCAGGAATTTGGTCGGATAAACAGGTGGAAGGGTGGGAGTTGGTGACGGAAAGTGTGCATGCCACCGGTGGTCGCATGCTGCTTCAATTGTGGCACGTCGGACGGATTTCTGATCCGATTTACCTGGATGGTGCATTGCCAGTGGCGCCCAGTGCTGTGCGACCTGGTGGGCATGTGAGTCTGGTTCGACCGGAGAAGGTGTTCGAGACCCCGCGTGCGCTCGAATTGCATGAGATTCCGGAGATCATCGAGCAGTATCGGAAAGGAGCAGAGAACGCGAAACGTGCTGGTTTTGACGGAGTCGAAGTCCACGGCGCGAACGGTTATCTTCTCGATCAGTTTCTCCAGGACAGCACGAACCAACGAGCCGATGCCTACGGCGGATCGATTGAAAACAGGCCGCGCCTGATGTTGCAAGTGGTGGATGCTGTCGTCGATGTCTGGGGCGCGGATCGCGTGGGCCTGCACCTGGCTCCCCGATGCGATGCGCATGACATGGGCGACTCGGATCCGGGTGCGACGTTCGGCTATCTTGCTCGCGAATGCGGCAAGCGCGGGATCGCCTTTCTGTATGCTCGGGAAGGGATGAGGGAGCCACGCCTTGGGCCAATGATGAAAAAGGAATTTGGTGGTGCCTTCATTGCGAATCAGCAACTCAGCCGTGAAGATGCAGAGAAATTGATCACTGCAGGAGAAGCTGATGCCGCATCGTGGGGGCAGCAATTCATCGCAAATCCAGACTTGCCTGAGCGGTTTGCAGAAGGTGCCGCGCTGAACACACCGAAGCCCGAAACATTCTATGCAAAGGGTGCCGAAGGTTACACCGACTACCCAACCATGTAAGCCGCGCGGCGCCAACGCACGCAGTGCAGGTTACGAGGAAGGAAAACTGCCAAAGCAACTCAATCAACTCAGAGTTCTCCGCTTACAACCGGAACAGCCAAGACCGGGCAGGGAGCAGCGCGAATGACCCGCTCCGTGGTGGTGCCACGCATCGCATCGAGGAACCCCTTTTTTCCGTGAGTCGCCATTACGATGAGATCGATATCGAATTCTTCGACCGCATCCAGAATGACTTCGCCGGGTTTGCCTTCGACGCAGTGTTCCACGACCTGCCAGTTCGCTTCCCGGGGAAAGCGCACCAGTGGCATGTCATCAGCAGCCCCGGCATACAGAAGAGTGAACACGACCGGTTCTGATTCACAAAGCAGGTAAGCCAGCGCGACTGCCGCATCGACT
>JAQCER010000840.1 GCA_027618625.1 Verrucomicrobiota bacterium | reverse complement strand
TCTTCGCCGCCGGTCTTTCTCGATCGCCTTCATGACGATCCAGTCGAGGTCGCCGCGGAGGTGTTTGTCGAGCGAGCCCGCTTCGGTCCCACGGTCTCTGGCGATCGTGGTGCGTCGTTCCATGTCCATGCTGGTGAGGCGCGCACTGGGCCGCGGCACTTCGTCTTCGCGAAGGATACGGCGGACCTCGTCGAAGGCGGCGGATTGGAGGTTCTTGGATTCGAACGGGGTGGTCCCAGAGAGGAGTTCGTAGAGGAGGACACCAAGAGAGTAGATGTCGGCGCGGGTATCGATATCGTGCGTTCCCTCCGCCCCGGCCTGCTCGGGGCTCATGTAGGCCGGGGTGCCGATCATTTGCTCAAAGCGGGTGAAGAGGGTCTTGTCGGTCAGGTTGTTCTCCATCGCCTTGGCCACACCGAAGTCGATCACTTTGGGAACGGGCTCTGCTCCGTCCGGCATCGTGATGAGAATGTTCGAGGGCTTGAGGTCGCGATGGATGATGCCCTTCTGGTGGGCGTGTTGCACGGCCCGACACACCAGCATGAAGAGCTTCAGGCGCTTCTCCGGTGAGAGCTTTTCGCGATTGCAGAAATCGGTGATCGGCGTGCCGCGCACCAGTTCCATGACGAAGAAGGGTCGCCCCAGTTCAGTCTCGCCGCCATCGAGCACTTTCGCGATGTTGGGATGGTCCATCATGGCCAGGGCCTGCCGTTCGGCCTCGAAGCGGGCGAGGAGTTGTCGGGTATCCATCCCGGCCTTGAGGATCTTCAGCGCGACGCGGCGGCGCACTGGGATGCTTTGTTCCGCCATGTAGACGGTGCCGAATCCACCCTCCCCAATGCGCTGGAGGATTTTGTAGCGTCCGCCAATCCCAAGGGTGCTGCCTTCGAGGGAAGCAGGGCCGAGCGAAATTGCGGTTTTCAGATCGTCTGGAAGCGCGGTATCGACCCCGCCTTCCTCGGTGTCGACCGAATCGAGCACTTCCCTCACCAGGCAGGCCGGGCAAATGGGTCCGGGGGCATCTGCAGTGAGGGGAGCACTGCAGTTTTGGCAGGTTGCTTGGGAATTATTCATCAGGCTAGCAGGGAGTCGCTGCTCCCCATTTAGACAGAGAACAGGAAAATGGCGAGATCCTTACAGGTGAAGAGAAATAAGAGCGAGTGGTTCAGGATGGTTGGACGAAGAAGGGTATCAATTTCCATAACAACCACAACCTCTGACGTAAGAGAATGAGGTATTCTATCACATCGGACTCCTCCGCATCCGCAATTCCTTTGGTATCCTGGCCTTCGAGGCACTCGAAACGCTCTCAGTGGCGATTCCAGGAGGCTCATTTTCTATGATACATCACGTCCCTTTGCGGCGTTAGACCCAAGAAGCAGAAAAAATTCAATCTACCAGTTTAGAGTAGACATCGCTATCGGCTCTTCTCGATCTCTCGCCCGGCCAGCCGCCAACCGAGAAACCCCCGATCCAAATTGTAGAGGCGCTTGAACCCGAGCTTCACCATTTCGCCGAACACCTTTCGGCTTCGGTAGCCACCGGCGCAATAGATGAGGTAAGGCGCTGCTCGATCCAGATTTGACAGATGTCCGGTTTGATCCCCGTCCAACAATGTCGCGCCAGGAATGTGGCCTCCCGCGTACGCCTTCCCGCTCCGCACGTCCAGGATTACAAGATCAGGATCTCTCGCGATGAGTTCAGCCGCCTCGCAACCGCTCAAAGTCATCCGCACAGCTTCATTCTGGCCATGCTCTCGGTGATGACGGATGTCCCAGAGAGTTTTAAACGCAAGCCATCCAGTAACGGCAAGGACGAATGACAGGGCACCGGCGAGCAGAAATGTTTCAAGTGTAGAGGGCATCGCTCACTGTCGCACAATTCCAAAACTCAGCGATCAGGCAAAATTGTTGGGCGCAGCGGCACAGGTGCAGTCTCGTCTATGCCGCACCGTTGGTGCTTGGCGATCTTGGTGGCAGCAACAGACCGTCTGAGTTCAGGAAAGCACAATCTGCTGGCTATTCGAACCCGTTCCGGCTAAATTATGGTTTTTACAGAATGAAGAGACTTCCACTTGCTCCATTGCTTCCCCTGCTCGGCACGACCATATTGGCTTTGTGCCTGGGGTTTGTCGTGATTGCCGATGAATCGGGAAAACCGGAGTCTTCCCCTCATGGTGCTGGTGCTGGTGCTGGTGCTGACGCTGGTGCTGGTGCTGACGCTGCTAAGGCTGATCGTGGTCAGGCCTTTGTCGGTGCCCATGTGATTCCGATCACGGGTGACCCGATCATCAATGGGGTCTTGCTGGTGAAGAACGGGAAGATCGTGGCACTCGGCACTGCCGATGATGTGGCGGTGCCGGCGGAGTTTGACAGGATCGATGCTGCGGGCAAGGTGATCATGCCTGGTTTGATCTGCACGCACAGCCACGTAGGACAAGTAACCGGTGGCGATTCGTCTGCTCCGATCCAGCCTGAGGTGCGTGTGATCGATTCGATCAATGTGCGCGATTCTTCGTTCGAGCGCGCGCGGGCTGGTGGACTGACAACTTTGAATATCATGCCAGGATCCGGGCATCTGCTGAGTGGGCAAACGCTCTACGTGAAAACCCGCGACGGCGGTTCGATCGAAGACCTTGCAATTCGCAATGAGGACGGCAGCGTGGCGGGTGGCATCAAGATGGCGAACGGCACCAACTCGATCCGCAATGCTCCCTTCCCCGGCACGCGTGGGAAATCGACGGCACTCGTGCGTGAGCAATTCGTCAAGGCTC
>JAQCER010000839.1 GCA_027618625.1 Verrucomicrobiota bacterium | reverse complement strand
GATCGGGAGTCGTCTAACAGCAGGACACGTGCCTTTGAAGCCTGGAATCGTGGTGCGAATCCACGCTCCCGAGCCAATTTCGGTTGCGTTGATCTTCCGCGGATCAACTTCTTTCAGTAATTTGATGATCTGGCAGTGAGGACGGGGCTACTTCGATCCAAATCGCGTGGTCGCCGGTTCGAATCCGGCCTGGGGCTTTATCTTATGCTCCAGTAGCTCAGTGGTAGAGCACGTCAGCTCCCCGTCCAACTTTCTCCAGATCGCCATTTCTCGATTCAAACTTCCCGGGTCGTCCAAAAGTCAGGATGCCTGACTCTGAATCAGGAGGTCACGGTGCGATTCCGTGCCCGGGTGCCACTTTTTTCTCGTCAATGTTGGAGCAGTGAAGGCAAGGGCTACTTCGCCCGCGACATGGGACACCAGCCGTTAAACAAGATGCCACTGGCAAGGCACCACAGTGAGGAACCCGGTCACGAAGGACTGCGTGGTTGAGGAGCGGATTCGACTTCCGCCGCACGCCCAGCCTGGCGTTCTCTCTAAACAACTTCTGGGGCAGTGAGGACAGAGTTACTTCGTACCAAAACGAATCTACCCTATCAAGGTGATTACCTATTCTGCACATTTTTCTCCCCAGTCTCTTTCAATAAGCAAAACACCAATCAACAAACACACAAGATATCAGAAAGGAGGTAACGAATCATGAAGTTCAACAAGCTACTACAACGTAAATCGGAGCGCACAACGGTGAATCTTGCTGGAGGCGAGGCCTACGCCGCGTCTCCGAAGCTCGAGCTGATCTCGATGCTCTTGACGAGTTTTCTCGAAGACAAGTTCTACCGATCAGGGAATGACACGGTGGCCCGTCTGTGCAAGCTTGCATACGACGTCGGCGACGATAGATTCGTTGCCAAGGCGGCGCTTTATGCGCGCAACGAAGCCGGTATGCGTTCCGTTTCACACTTGATCGCGGGCGATCTCGCTGCGCGAGTGAAAGGTGCGGAGTCGACGAAGCGTTTCTTTGATCGAATTGTTCGCCGCCCGGACGATGCGCTGGAAATCATGGCGTATTCGATGGCCGTTCATGGTAAGCCACTGCCGAATGCCCTTAAGAAAGGCATCGGTGCTGCGCTTGCTCGATTCGACCACTACCAGCTGGCGAAATACCGCGGTGGCAGTGCCGAGCTGAAGCTGGTGGATGCGGTGAACCTTGTTCACCCGCCACACACGGAAGCTCTGTGTGCGCTGATGAATGGCACACTGGCACCAGCGGCGACCTGGGAAACCGGGCTCACGCAGGCAGGCCAGAATGCGCATTCGGAGGCTGACAAAGTGGAGCGAAAAGCTGCGGCCTGGACTGAACTCATTCGATCACGCAAGATCGGTTACTTTGCCCTTCTGCGTAACCTTCGCAACATCCTCGAGCAGGCGCCAGAGGTTACGGACGATGCGATCAAGCTGTTGACCGACCAATCGTTGATCAAGCGGTCGCTGATTCTGCCTTTTCGCTTCCGCACGGCGCTCGATGCGCTGGCACCCGTCCCGGGTGCTGGCAACCAGAAGGTGATCGCTGCTCTCAGCGATGCTGTGGATCTGTCGTTGCACAACGTGCCTCGTTTCGATGGCCGGACGTTGATCGCGATGGATTGTTCAGGATCGATGATTGGTCGCCCAATGAAGATCAGCTCGCTATTTGCCGCCGTTCTTTTTAAGGCGAGTGATGCTGACATGATGCTCTTCAGTGGAAGTGCGCGCTACGTGGCGTTGAACAAGAATGACTCGACGCTCACGATCGCCTCGCGGATTGAAGAAAAGGCGGAATGGAGTGGAACGAACTTCCACGCTGTCTTTGATCAGGCGAAAGGTGCTTACGACAGGGTAATCATCCTGTCCGACATGCAGGCGTGGATCGGTGCGCATACGCCGAAGTCCGCGTTCGACGCCCACGTGACGAGATCGGGCAAACGGCCACGCATCTACAGTTTCGACCTCGCTGGTCACGGAACATTGCAGTTCCCTGAGCGCGAAGTCTACGCTCTGGCGGGATGGTCAGACAAAGTGCTGGATACACTCAAGTTCCTCGAACAGGACAAGCATGCGCTAGTCCGTGAAATCGAGAACATCGAACTGTAAACAGCTAATCACAGGGCGGCGCGGTACATTGCTTCTGCCGCGTCGCCCTTGTTTTTTCTGCCCACTATGGGTATGCAATTTGGCATATGAAAACATTCCCAAAACTCCGTGATTTGGCCCTTGCGACGACGCTGGATGGGCAACTCAAAACACCGAAACTTACCGTGGGGCGGACCAGCATCATCGGCAGAGGCGGCTTCGTTTGGAGTTGGAGTAGTTGGAGTGCTCCGGCTTGACGGAGCTTTTTCTGGTTGATTAATGTTAGTCCGGCAGAAAAGCGCCGTCAAGACCGGCGCACTCCAGAACTCCAGATCGAAAGCACAAGCATCCTCCGTTCGTACCTTGCCGCGACTGTGTGCTATGCGGCCTTCTTCGCCCCGTCCATGATGCCCCATGTTCCTCCCATCCCGTTCTAAGATCTGTGGAGAGAGACGCCTTCCATTGCTCGTTGTCAGCGTAGCGCTCCGCTGCTGCCGGCTTGTCAGTAAAAAATGTGATGGTGCGCGGGCTGGGTAGCACGGCTTGGACTATTTAGGGCCAGTCCCAGAGGCGGGCTTTTTGGCGGGCAGCGGGGAGGATGTTATGGAAATTATGTAGCGGCCGGTTTTCGGCCATCCGAAATTCGCCCTAAGGGAGCGGATCCCGACA
>JAQCER010000838.1 GCA_027618625.1 Verrucomicrobiota bacterium | reverse complement strand
CATCGTGGCTCAGGGTTTCTACTCGCAACAGGCGATCGATGGTCTCGCGACCGACCTTGCGCAGGGCGCTAAGGTTCTCCTTGTTGAGCGTCTTGCCGATCCCGAAGTCTCTCGGATTGTTGATCGTCACTTCACTGCGCAGGGCTCTGCCCTCCTTGAAATATTGCTTAAGTTTGCTCGTCTTGTAGAGCACATGAAAAACCGGGATCACCCCGTAGTGCATCACACGGCTCAGAAAGCGCTTCTGCGGTGTGCGACTGGTGATGCGCTTGTTGAAGATCAGCGCGATCTTCTCAGGTCGACCCAGATCAAGGTTCTCGCGGATCACTTGCTCGAAAAATTCCAGTCCACGCGCTGCTTTGTCCCACACCTGGGTCAGCGCCAGCTCTATCTGCAATACGGTGATCTTCCAGGGCAGTTGACACTTGCTCTTAAGGCTGCTGAGCGGATTGGGAATTTCTTTCATCCACTTAGTGGCCACGCGATGGATCCGCCCCGCACTCAGGCGCCCAGCCATTTTCTGTGCCGCTGCGGGCGTGTTCGTAACGCGTTCGCCGTTTCGCCCCAATCGAATCGGATTGTCTTGCGTGGAACTCACCGCTGTCGATAGTGAGAACGGAACCATCTGCGTATCTGGCATCGATCTAGTGAATGGGACCCCGATCTTCGACATCAAGCCTTACGTCCCATATGCCGACATCAAGCTCGATGCCACTTCCAGCTTTACTCCGGACGGTGATCCGCACCTGGGTTCACGTGGGATTGCCTATTCAGAACAGGCTGCTGAAGTGACGAAGGACAAACCAACGTTCGTCGACATGCTTGAACAAACTCACAGGGCGGATTCTCGGCCCGCCTATCACGAATGCGACGACCGGCCGCCCTACGGACTTGCTTCGCAGGAATACAACGTTCGCTTTCTCGTCCACGAGGATCACATTCACGTGATCGGCATCGAACCTCGGAGCGGATCGAGCGAGCAGGCAAGTTGTTATTGCGATGAACCCCGAGTCTGCTGCCTCGGCAGAAACGGCTGATCAAAAGCTTCGTGAAAATCGTACACGCCTGCGAAGTCTTCCCGGGTATCGGAATCGGTTTTACCGAAGACCTCCGCGTCGATCAAATTGAACACCATCTCACCAACATCAGCCGTGCAGTTGATACCCCATTCATTGAGCACCGTCACGGCCATGGGGCCAAAGCGCTCAAGCGCGAGACGGCGGAAACCATCCAGCAACTGTCCACCGTCCACGTGTCCCTTCGTCTTCGCGTGCTGGCGGGTGGCACCAAGTGCGGAAATGGTGAAGTCGAGCGCTTCGCGCAAAAAATTGTAGCCACCCGCTGCGTAACGGGCGTCATCTTGCACGATTTTTTCTACGGCATATTCAAAGCTGAATTTCTGCATGTGTCAGTCAGTCGTCATCTTCGTCCAAATCATTGATCGAGGGCAGAGGCCCGGGACTCGGCTCAGGCGGCATCTGCAATTGCTCCGGCATCTGCAATCCCTGCGGTTGAGAGACCACCCTGACCTGTCTGAAGTGCTTAACGCAAGCACCAACGAGCAAAATAGCCAGCACCGTGAAAATGAGTGAGCGTTCCTGCACCGTCAAGTGTCGCATCTCGATTAAGTTGGGGAAGATTTGCCCGGTCGCCCGCATCACTGGCGGAATTCGCGCTCCAGAGCGTCGAGATACTGGGAAATGGGATCACTGCGCCTCCGGCGCACTTGGTTGTCGATCGCCTCGCGCGCTTCAAAAAAGCGTTCAAATTTGCCACTCGCGCGATTGATTTGTGTGGCCTCGTACCAGTTGAGATGGTCGGTCACGGCTTCCGCCTGGCGTTGGACGGTGGTGCGTCTGGCGATGAGTTCAGCAAGTTTTGCCTCCGCCTCAGCGACGTTCGACTTCGCGTTGAAGCTGCCTATGACTGACTGGTAGCTCTGTATTACACTCCGGTAGAGAGGATGGGCGCGATGGCTGATGCGTGCCAGGTCTGCCTGTTCTTGCGCGAGAATCCTGGCGAGATCCTTCTCCTTCAGATAAAGGGTCACGTCCTCGATCCTGCAAGTCACCGTCTCCATCTTCGGTTCTCCCGCAGCAACTCCCGCCTCCGCCAGCTCGCTGCCCTGCTCTGAGATTCCTGCGGTGGTGTCGGTACCAGGAACCACGGCGCGGGCAGTCCCCCCACCGAACAGCCTGCGCACTCGAGCGCCTAGCGATGACTTCTCTTCTGGCTCAACAACCGAGGCAGCTACTGCTTCGCCTTCAGCTGCCACAGGCACCTGAAACTCCATGATCAAGGCATCGTTGAGAGCCATCTCCGTTTCCTCCGCGGTCATCCACTCAAAGACACTGGGCTCGGACATGGTGGCCATCTGCAGCGCCCACCACTTTGCGAGGCTGTTGCGGGAAGCACGCAGGCCAGGAAAGTGTTTGAGCAGCAACTCCTGCTGGGGGCCAGTGTACACCGCCAGTTCCGATACAAACGCGCGTAGGCGATTGGCACCGGCAACTTGCTCTAACAATGTCTGAATCAGTCCTGCTGATGACAGTTCGAAAATCTTCTCTGAAAGGGAATCGAGTCCCTTCGGGTCGGTTGTCAGGATCTCATCGACCGACAGGACGCCGCCGGTCTTGAACACCTTCTCATACAGATCGCTGGGCCGCCCGCGAACTTTTTGTCGAAGGATTTCTGTCACGCCGGCCATCAGCCAGTTGGGCAGAATTTCTGCTCGTCCACCCGTCCGGATCGTTTTGTTGTCGCGAAGGATGCTCTCCG
>JAQCER010000837.1 GCA_027618625.1 Verrucomicrobiota bacterium | reverse complement strand
TGGCGGGCGGAGTCCAGGTGGTGGCCGGAGTCCATGCGACATCCTGCCACCGATGGTTTCCTCGCAGGACGCTGAGCGTGAAGTCGCTCCCGCCTATCAATTGTCCCCCCTCAAAGGTGTAGCTGATGGGCGAATCAATGACCACTCGACCGATCCAATTCTTGGCAGCGATAAAGTCGCCCAGACCCGTGATGGTGGCTGGCGCCTTGAGCACGTCCGGAAACACGGCCGCCACATAGGCCATCTGATAGGCGCGGGAGCGATGCCACGAAAAAGCGGGGACGGAGGCATCTTTCGAGTTGGCTGGAATGATCTCATCGCACATCGCCAGCACATTGTTTTCAGGCGCGCAAAAGGAAGCGGTGGGATGATACGGCAACGCTTTGGTGGGCCTGATTTGGCCGCCGGTAAAATCGGGACTTCCCAACGAACTGGCATCAAACGTGGGGACCTTGTCGAGTTGGCCCGTCAGCGCCGCTTGCAGGGTGAGGAAAGCGAGGGGCTCGTAGCCGTTCAGATTGGTGTATCTTTGGAGTTCGTCTGCGATAAAGAGTCCTTTCGCGGGATTGAAGCGTTTCATGGCGTTGTTGGCGATCACCCGGGCAAGCTCCAGATAGGCGCGATCTTCGGTGGCCCGGAACAGCTCCACCAGGACAAAGATGGTCAGCGGGTCCGAGTGCGTGGTTGCGGTATTCAGCTTCGACGACTTCCATGAGAAGGCAGTCAAATGTTAAATCAAAAATTTATTTTTGCTAGGTCTGTATTGCGGTCGCTTCGGGTGGTTTGATGTTGGTTTTTGATGTGAAACGGGGGATCGGGCTTCCATACGCACTCTTGGAGGAGGTCTCGTAAGATCTCCGGTGCATGATTTGATCCGGTGGTTCCTTTGTTTCTAAGAAAGGGGGTGGGACGCTGCTATCTTGTTCTCGCACTTGTAGATTCTTGATCGGTGCTGGCGCGGATGCGCAGTCGTTCCAAAATTCTGTGCGGGCGTCGCAACGCAGTCGTCCCGGAAATTCGAAGTGGTTTCATCATCTTTGCTGGTCGGTGGAGCGACTGCTTCTGGGCAGTCGGCGGAAGGCGGTTCGGGCTGCTGGTGAAGCGGGGCCTTTCTGGTTCTGGTTGTTCGGCGGATGTTCGTGCGATCGTGCGCAATGGTCTTGCTGACATTGCTGGCATTGCTGGCATTGCTGGCACTGACCCAAGTCATCCATTCAAAAACTTCTTCCTCTTTCTGGCCGGAGTCGTTTTGCATGCTCATGCTGCGATTCCTTTGGTTGCTTTGTCAGTGGCTCCGGTTTCCTTGATGTTCACGGGGCGCAGCGGGATGTAGTCGCTCTGGCGCACCCACAGGGTGTGGAGCAATACTCCCAGTTTCCGGGCTGTGGCGATCACGGCTTTCTTTTTCGCGCCGCGTCCACCTCGTTCAGCCAGTTTCAGGCCGCTGCGGCGCAGGTCCGTATCCGGACCGAACGGGCCGAGGATGTATTGCGCGGCGCTGACCAGTAACTTGCGCAGGTGGGCGTTGCCAGCTTTGCTGATGGGCAGTTGCTTATCGATATCGCCCGACTGGTCGCGCTTGGGAACGAGCCCGAGGTAGGGGCCGATGTCGCGGGAACTGGCGGAGCGATCGGGATCTCCGATGGTCAGGACAAAGGCGAGCGAGGTGATCGGGCCGACGCCGGTGATCTGTTGCAGCAGTTGCGTGGTGGGGTAATGCACTTTGCCGAGTTCGGCGATGGCGCGATCGAGCACTTTGATCTGCGCGGTCATGGTGTCGATGACGAGCAGGGACGGCCCTATCATTGCTAGAAGATCCGGTCGGGCAGTTTCTTCAGCGGTCAAGTTTTCACGGGCCTGCTTCGCAAAGCAATGGGTGTTGGGTGACGTCAGCGGGTGGCCGAGGCTTTTCAAGCTGAAGCGCACGGAGCTTATGATGTGCACGCGCTGGCGCACGAGGTTGTCGCGCAGCTTGATCTGTAGCAGATCGATCTGCGCTTGCTCGCCCTGGTGGGCGATGGGATGCAGTAGCTTTGGATCCACGCGCCCCAGTCTGGCCAGCATCTCGGCATCGCATTCGTCACTCTTGCGATCGTTCTTGTAGATCGCATGAAGTTTGCGCGGATTGGCCACGAGGACATCGTGACCGAGGTCTTTGAGCAATCGGCTGATCCAGGGGCTGTGCGATCCGACTTCCATCACCATCCTGGCTGTGGGATATTTCTGCGACAGGCGGCGCAGGCTTTCTTTGTGGTTGGTGATTTTGCGTTGATCGAGAATCTCGCCGTTGGGGTCGAGTGCGCAAATGGCGTGCTTCTTGTCGCCGAGGTCGATGCCAACGGTGATGCCAACGGTGATGCCCGTGATGTTCGGGCCGAGAGGAAGCGGTGGGGCGACACGCTGAGGGATCGCAGACTTGGACTTGGATGTGCGCTTCGGCTTCGCAGTGGCTGCGGGCTTTGGCTTTGCGCTGGAGGCGACGGCTATGGCAGTGGTCGCGGTAGTTGCTTTGTCGGCGGGGCCTTGCGGCTCGGCTGTGCCATGGGTCTTCGCTTTCGTAGCCTTGGGAATCGCCTTGCGCACGGGCGCTTTGCTGGCAGCGGATGCTTTGCTGGATGTTGCTTTGCTGGGTGATTGGGAATGGGCTTTTTTAGTCATAGGGAAGTCAGCGTATCAGGTTGCTCTCGCATTCTTCGCTGCCTTCTCATCTAATCTCAGAACTCACTTTTTGGAGTGTCTACGGGTAGAGTGGGCGCAAGTTCAATTGCTGATTTTGAG
>JAQCER010000836.1 GCA_027618625.1 Verrucomicrobiota bacterium | reverse complement strand
AATATGCCACTTCTTAAGTATGGTCTCAAACGCATCGTCTTCGAGCACCAGCACCCCTAGCAATCAAATGCCCATGAGATTCACCGCAAAGACACGAAGAACGCTAAGGAAAGAATCAAGATTGATGATTTAAACCCAACCATTCAGCCACCATCATCCCCCTCCTCCGACCTCCGCGCCCTTTGCGTCTTTGGGGTAAAACCTTCTTCTCCAAAATTTCCCCAACTATTCGAATGCCAGACACCATCCCACGTTACCTTCGCCTTTCCGGATCGGAAGTGTATGATCACACGCCGGACAAAAACTTCCTCATGATCGGGGAGCGCACGAACGTTGCCGGGTCCCCGCAGTTTCGCAAGCTTGTTCAGGAGGGGAACCTTGAGGAAGCCGTCGCCGTCGCGCGGCAGCAGGTCGACAACGGGGCCAACGTGATCGACATCTGTTTCGACGATGGGATGATCGACGGTGCCCCGATGATGACCCAGTTCCTGCAGTTGGTGCAGGGCGAACCGGATATCGCCAAGGTGCCAATCATGGTAGACTCGTCCAAGTGGGAAATCATCGAAGCCGGACTCAAGTGCCTGCAGGGCAAAGGCATCGTCAATTCGATCTCGATGAAAGAAGGCGAGGCCATCTTTCGCGAGCATGCGCGCAAAGTGCGGCGCTACGGTGCCGCCGTGGTCGTCATGGCATTCGACGAAAACGGACAGGCAGCTACCTATGAAGAAAAAATCCGTATCTGCGAGCGCGCCTATCGCATCCTCGTAGACGAAGTGGGATTCCCGCCAGAAGACATCATTTTCGATCCTAACATTCTTACCGTGGCAACGGGAATGGAGGAGCACAACAACTACGCGGTCGACTTCATCAATGCCACCCGCTGGATCAAGGAGAATCTTCCTTTTGCCAAAGTAAGTGGCGGAGTGAGCAACATTTCCTTCAGCTTCCGCGGCAACAATGTCGTCCGCGAAGCCATGCACTCGGCGTTTCTCTACCATGCCACCCGTGCTGGCATGGACATGGGAATCGTCAATGCGGGCATGCTCGAAGTCTATGACAACATCCCGAAGGAGCTGCTCGACAAAGTCGAAGACGTTCTGCTGAATCGCAATCCAGAGGCCACGGAAGCCCTGGTAGACTATGCTGAGCAGTTCAAAGGAAAGGGCGGTAAGAAACAGGAAGTCGATATGGCATGGCGGGAACAGTCCGTGGAAAAGCGCCTGGAACATGCTCTGCTGCGCGGAATAACCGAATACATCGAGGAAGACACCGAAGAGGCACGCCAGAAGTACGGCCGTCCACTGTTGGTGATCGAAGGCCCGTTGATGGACGGCATGGGCATCGTTGGCGACCTGTTCGGCGCAGGAAAAATGTTTTTACCACAGGTCGTGAAGAGCGCCCGAGTAATGAAAAAATCGGTCGCTTACCTCACTCCATTCATGGAAGAGGAAAAGGCGGCGAATCCGAATCAGAAGGCGGCCGGGAAAATCATCCTCGCCACCGTGAAAGGGGACGTTCACGACATCGGCAAGAACATCGTCGGCGTGGTTCTGGCATGCAATGGCTACGATGTCGTCGACCTCGGCGTCATGGTATCCTGCGATCGCATCCTTGAAGCCGCCATCGCAGAGAAAGCAGACATCATTGGTCTGAGCGGTCTCATTACCCCGTCCCTGGACGAAATGATGCATGTGGCGTCCGAAATGGAACGACGCGGGTTCACCACCCCGCTACTCATCGGCGGCGCCACCACCAGCGCAGCGCACACCGCCATCAAGATCGCTCCAAAGTATTCCAAGACGATCGTCCATGTCCTCGATGCGTCGCGCTCAGTGCCGGTGACAACTTCGCTCATCAGCGACGAGAACCGGGATGTCTTCATCAAGAAAAATGAGGAACGTCACGACGAATTGCGCCTGAAGTTCAGCGACAACTCGGCGGCAAAGAAGTTGCTCCCCTACACCGAGGCCTGCACCAAAAAGTTCACCTGCGACTGGCAGGCCCAGGAAATTGCTGAGCCAGACTTCACCGGCAGGCAGGTCATCAACGATCTCCCACTTGAGGAACTCGTGCCACTGATCGACTGGTCACCATTTTTCCACACGTGGGAAATGCGCGGCCGATACCCGGCCATTCTCGACGATCCGGAGAAAGGCGTGGAGGCGACAAAACTGTTCCACGACGCGCAGAAACTGCTGCTGCAGATCGTCGCGGAGAAACAATTCCGCGCAGCCGGCGTCTACGGCATTTATCACGCGAACAGCGTCGGCGATGACATCGAAGTCTACGCCGATGCCAACCGTTCAGAGGTGATCGCAAGATTCCACACCTTGCGCCAGCAACTCCCCAAGAAGGACAAGCCAAACTACGCCCTCGCGGACTTCATCGCCCCCAGAGACTGCGGCCGCATCGACTACATCGGCGGTTTCGCTGTCACCACCGGTCACGGCGCGGACGAGTTCGCAAAAGCCTTCACGGACGACCTCGACGACTACTCCAGCATCATGGCGAAAGCGCTCGCCGATCGCCTGGCAGAAGCCTTCGCCGAATACACACACAAGCGCGTGCGTGACCATTTCCAGTTTGGAAAATCCGAAAACTTGAGCCACGAAGACGTTCTCCGCGAGCGCTATCGCGGAATCCGCCCGGCACCAGGCTATCCAGCACAGCCGGATCATACGGAAAAAGAGATACTGTTCCAGCTGCTGAACGCGTCCGAAGAAGCCGGCATCGTCCTCACCGAAAGCATGGCCATGCACCCGGGAGCCTCAGTCAGCGGC
>JAQCER010000835.1 GCA_027618625.1 Verrucomicrobiota bacterium | reverse complement strand
ATTTGTGCCTACGGTCATCACTCAGAAAGTTCTCAAGGATATGGGGCTCGACCTGGCAGCCATCCGCGAGAAGCGCACGAATCTGAATGCTCAGGAGATCGGCAACGATCAGGAACGCGCAAAGCAATGGAAGCGGTTCGATCGTGAACCTGTTTTCAGCGAAACTGCGGCCACTGAATTGGCAAAAGACGGAGTTGAGAAGCTCACCAACATGCAAAACAGCGATGGCGGCTGGGGCTGGTTTTATGGTTCTCAAGAACGGTCCTATCCGCATACGACCTGCGTGATCGTGCATGGGCTCCAGGCTGCACAGGACTCAGGACTGGCACTTGTCCCCGGCGTGCTCGAACGCGGAGTCGAGTGGCTAAAGACCTACCAGGCAGGAGAGCTGCAGAAGCTGAACGCCCCCACCGAAATCAAGCCTTGGAAGAACAGTGCCGATGACATTGACGCATTTGTTTACAGCGCGCTGGTCGATGCCGATGTGATCGATCTTGAAATGATGAAAATGCTCTACCGCGATCGCACCAAGCTCACGCCCTATGCAAACGCGCTGATCGGCTACGCGTTCGACAAGCACGGGCGCGAGACCGAGCGCGACATGATTCTTCGCAACCTCGAGCAATTCCTGGTGAAGGATGACGAAAACCAAACCGCTTACCTGAAGACGGGAAACCGCTACTGGTGGCACTGGTATGGCAGTGATATCGAGACGCAGGCCGCTTACCTGCGGCTGCTGTCGAGGGTCAAGCCAAAGAGTCCTGAAGCAGCGGGAGTGGCCAAATTTCTGATCAACAACCGCAAGAACGCAACCTACTGGACGTCGACCCGCGACACCGCATTCTGCATCGAAGCCCTTGCGGAATTCATGCGCGCCAGCGGCGAAGATAAACCCGACATGACCATGGAACTCTACGTCGACGGTAAGAAGCACCAGGAGGTAAAAATCAACCGCAGCACTCTGTTCCATTTCGACAACAGCTTTGTCCTGGAAGGCGATGCAGTGACCGCAGGCAAACACACGGTGGAGTTTCGGAAAGCCGGCACCGGCCCACTTTACTACAACGCGTATCTCACCAACTTCACTCTGGAAGACAACATTGCCAAAGCAGGCCTTGAGGTGAAGGTGGATCGACGCTTTCGCAAGCTGACGCCGATCGATCAATCGATCAAGGTCGGCGGCTCCCGTGGACAGGCAGTTGACCAGAAGATCGAGAAATACGAAAAGACACTGCTTAACAGCGGCGACTCCCTGAAGAGCGGGGACCTCGTCGAGGTTGAGTTGATTCTGGAGAGCAAGAACGACTACGAATACCTGATCTTCGAAGACATGAAGGCCGCCGGATTTGAAGCGGTCGACGTGCAGAGCGGCTACACCAACAATGGCCTCGGCGCCTACATGGAACTGCGCGACGAACGAGTCGCTTTCTTTGTGCATCAGCTCCCTCTGGGCAAACATAGCATCACCTACCGTCTCCGTGCCGAAATCCCAGGCCGCTTCAGCGCCTTGCCTGCGAAAGCATCGGCGATGTATGCCCCAGAGCTGAAGGGCAACTCCGACGGGACGAAACTGGTGATTCAGGATTAGCGGTCATCGATTAGCGATTAGCGATTAGCGATTAGCGATCAGATGAACCACTGGCGAAATCGGCAGCGCGATTGAATAAGCGGAGGCCGGAGACGTCCAAGGAACTGATGACCACTCCTTTCTCAACCTCTGCCTCCATATTGCCCCGTGTTTTTTCGATCGCAGCAAGCGCACTGACCTTCTGCATGGCGGAGTCGCCGGTTACATCCGTTGGCGCAGAGACTAAGATCCGGCTTTACCATACTGACTTCTCCCACATCCCGCTTGGCGATGGCAAGCTCGTCGGACAGGATGGCTGGATGAGTACACATCCCGGTGAGCTGGTTCACGGAACGGTCGATGATTTTTTCACCCAGGGAGATAGGAGCGGCACCTTGGGCTTATTCATTCCCGAGACCGAAGACAAAATCATCTCAGTGTACCGCCCGCTTAACTACGATCCGATCGCCAGCAAGACTCCAACCATCGAATTTTCCGCGAACATCGCAATTGTTGATTCCTCCGACACGGAGTTCTACGACAGCTTCTATCTCACGGTGTTCAATTCGAACACCAAGCTGCTTGCCGGCGTCGTCTTTGATAACACTCTCGATAACTTTGGCATCTGGCGTGCCGACGGAGACGGGTTCTTTGACACCGGAGTGAGCTTCGAGCACAGCAAACTCTACCACTTGCAGATCCAAATCGATTTTGCAAAGAACACATGGACGGCAACTCTGAACAACACTCCATTGTTTACCAGAGCGCCCTTCTCAAACAGTGGAGCGAAGCTGGATCTCGGTGATTTTTCTGCAGAATGGGAAATCTCGGACATCAACAATCCCGGCGACAACTGGATACTGTTCGATGATTGGACCGTCAATGCCGTCACCACTGACGACGCTTTGAAATCTCACATCGCGGTTTCGCAGATCCGGCGACGTCCGAACGGTAACATCTCACTGCATTGGAATGCCGAGCCAGCCACCCGATATCAAATCGAAACGAGTCCGGATTTCGCCAACTGGGATACAAGCCTCGCGAATTCGCTTGTCACGACAGCCGCAAACGAGCGGGAAGGTTCGTTCGTCGATCGTTCAGCCGCTTCTACTGGACTTCGCTATTACCGCGTGCGCCAACTGCCATAAAATAAACGGCTCTATCCGGGATTCGCAACGTAAAATAGGGGGATTTGGCGCGGGCAAGGAGATCGAAA
>JAQCER010000834.1 GCA_027618625.1 Verrucomicrobiota bacterium | reverse complement strand
GACGTCGCAGACACACGCACCGCCATCACCGCCTTGCAGGTCAAACGCCAGCTGAAGTCGACCAAGTTTCTGGTCTACCAGGATGATCCAGGCGAAGGCCAGCAGGCGCCAATCTTCAAACGTTTTTACTGGTGGGAGGACGAATGCACCACACGCATGGTGCAGAAATTTGGACTGACTATCGAAAAGCGAAGCTATCGGGAGCTTGGAGCGCGGGCAAAGGCGATTCCGGACGCCGATGCCGACGCCGTCTGGCGACAGTGGCAATTACCTACGGTAGGGGTTACTTCGCAGCAGCTGCATGCAGCGCTCAAGTTGTACATCGCCACCAAGGACGATCTCGACCAGGATCCGTCGATACGGGGCGTCGGTATCAATTGTCTGAACGAGTCTCACTTCTCCGACACTACGCCCTGCCTTGCCTGGAACATGCTGTATCAGGAACACGGATTCATCTGGGGGTGCGAAGCCGACATCATGTCGATGGTGACCAAATTCGTCCTCAACAAGTCGCTCGGCATCCCGGTCATGATGACCAATCTCTATCCTTTCCTGCTGGGGAATACCGCGCTGAAACACGAACGCATCGCCGCGTTTCCCGAAGTGGAGTCTGAGCCGGAGAACTACATTCTGGTCGCCCATTGCGGCTACATGGGCGTGATTCCGCAGGATATGGCCAAGGAAGGCTCCTGGGTGTTGCGAAAAAAGGTGCTCGCGATCGTGGATGAATGCGCAACCGCCATTGATGCCGATCTCCCAGAAGGCCCAATCACTCTGACAAAGCTCCATCCCGGCATGAACAAGCTGACGGTCGTCGAAGGCGAACTGAAAGGCTACGCCAAATACCCCGGCTCCGACTGCCTCAACGGCGGCGTCATCAAAGTCCCCGACGGCCATCACCTGATGGAGACGCTGTCCTCACACCACTATCTGCTTTCCCTCGGCCACCAACTGCGCCAGACCAAACTCATTTCCAAAATATTCGGTCTGGACGTCAGCGAATGATTGACCACGGATTTGAGTGTCTGCGAAATACGCAGAATCAGTAGCGATAACTACCGGTGCTCCCTGCGAAACTGCCCCGGCGTTATTCCGGTACGCTTCTTAAAAAATCGAGACATGTATTCGTGGTATTCGAATCCTGAGAGTCGGGCGACGTGTTCGAGCGGATGGTCGGTCTCAATTAGCAGGCGTTTGACATTGGACAGGCGTATTCCGTGGACTTGGCCCATCGGGGAAATACCGAACGTCTTGGTAAACTTTTTCTCAAGGCTGCGTCTGCACATTCCGGCAGCAGTAGCAATGGCAGCGACATCAATCGTCCCAAGTGCGTTCATCCTGATGTATTGCATCGCCGCCGAGAGATTACGATCATCGACAGCGATGACGTCCGACGAAAGCCGCGTGACGACTTCACCCGGAGCAAAAAAGTAATTCTCCGTCGCCACTTTTTCGCCATGCATCATGCGGTTTAGCATGGCTGCCGCCTCAAATCCAATGCGCCTGACGTTCTGATCGAGACTCGACAAAGGCGGCGAAGCAAGTTCGCAGAGAACTGGATCGTTGTCGACGCTGACGACGGCGACCTCATCCGGCACTTTGACGCCGACGCGACGACAGGCATCGAGCAACTGCACCCCCTGTGAATCGTGACTGGCCATAATCCCAACCGGCTTCTTCAGCCCCAGAAGCCATTCCCCGATCAGATGTTGCTCCCGTTCCCAGTTCTTGTTAGAATCACCGTGGTAGGTCGGTTTGTAGAAATCGATGTGAAAGCCATGCTCTTTGATAGTGGCAGTGAATGCTTTGCGCCGCAATTGTTCCCAGCGCTTGTCGTCGTCGACCCCACAGTAACCGAAACCGGTGAATCCTCGTTCCAGAAAATGGCTGGCGATGCGCTGACCTATAATCTGCTGATCGGGAAAGATCGTCGGGAAAGTTGGCTTTTCATGCAGGTGGCGCAGGCTCACGACCGGGATACCACGCCGCGCCGCGCGTTCGCAAAGTGTGTGATCCAAACTACGAGTAATGATCCCCTGCCCCTTCCATTTTGCCAACCAAGGAGGATCCGGATCATTTTGTCCACGCTCCATACTGAACGTCGACCACGGGCCGTGATGCTGGATGTATCGACCGATCCCAAGCAGCAACTCCCGCCCGTAGACCTTGGAAGTCTCGATGATCAACGCAACGTGGGGATCGTCAGGCATTGCGCAAAACTACAATACTCTGGCACGATTTGTCATTCCCGAAAATGAGGCATCGCTGGCTATCAAATGCCAATCAGCCAGACGGATCCATCCAGCGTGAGCGGTGCGCGGTCCTCGGCCCTCATCAAGGCAGCCGAGCAGGCCACGTCCATCTCCGGTCTGTTCAAGACCTTCTTGATCCATCTCACCAGTGACGAGGCCGCTGAGACGGAGTTCCAACGGCTAGCGAGCGACGAGCAGGAGCTTCGTGACGAACGCCGCCTCGGCCTCAGCTTCAACCCCACCCTGACCCCTCCTTGCCGTCGCGCCACGATCGATGAGGCCACCCAAGACCGCAGACAGATCGGGGACCAGGTGGATCTCATCGAGGACCACCAGCTTATACGCGTGTTCCGCGGCGGGCTTTCGGGCATTGCGTGCGGGCGACGAGAACCTCAACATCACATACTTACCCGGTTCACAGGTGGCTTCAGGCTCTGTCACGGCGCGAGCAATCTGCACAATCTGCCAGGGTTTACGCAAGTAGCGAGACAAGTCGTTGATTCTTGATTAGGGTGATGGCGTGGTCACGATCGG
>JAQCER010000833.1 GCA_027618625.1 Verrucomicrobiota bacterium | reverse complement strand
CAAGACCACCGTGCTGCGGGCGATCGCTTTCCGCGTCGGCTGGGCCAGCACGGACGTGGACACGCAGACGTATATCTTCCCTGGCACTTCCATTGATCAGCCGGCGAATCCTCCCGGCTTTCCGGCGACATGGGGTGTCTTCACCGGCACCAACGGCAGCACCTCCGGCGTGCCGGTCCCGGCGGACTATGAAATGAAGCCGGCCATCGTGAACGCGAACCGGCCCGCGATGATCGCGGCCCTCCGGTCCCTGCCGACGATGTCCATCGTGGCGGACCCCGCGGATCTGTTCGGCAACGACGGCATCCTGCCCAATCCCTTCGCCAACATCAACGGCATCGGTGTTTTCACGCAGTCGCCTTTCGATCCGGACCGCAAGTGCAGCATGGAGTGGATTCAGCCGGACGGCGCGCGGGAGATTCAAATCGAGTGCGCCGTGCGGCTCATCGGCGGCTGGAGCCGGCATTACGAGGCCACGCCGAAGAAATCACTGCGCCTGACTTTCAACAAGCAGTACGGCCCGGGCAAACTGAACTTCCCGCTCTTCGGTGAGGGCGAGATTTCCGAATTCGACCGCATCAATCTGCGCGCGACCTTCAGCGATGCGTGGGTGGACGCTGGGGATGCGGCGCAATACCTGCGCGACCCGTTCACGCGCGAAACCTTTCTGGCGATGGGTCAGCCGGCATCGCGCGGCACCTTCGTTCATCTTTACCTCAACGGACTCTACTGGGGTATCTACAATCCCATCGAGCGTCCCGACGACGACTACGCCTCCAGTCACTACGGCGGCACCGATGAAGACTACGATTCCCTCAAGCACGAGAGCATCACCGGTCCCGCCTCCGGGCCGTGCGACAGCTACGAGATAGTGAGCGGCACGTCGGCACGCTGGCAGCAGGCGCTGGCGGTGAGCGCCCTGGATATGACGAATGCGGCGAACTACAACAATCTCCGCCAGTACGTGGACATGACCTGCATGGCTGATTACGTCATCGTCAATTCGTTCCTCTCCAACCGCGACTTTCCGTGCAAGAACTGGTACGCCTTCGGACGACGCGACGGCGCGGACGGCGGATTCAAGTTCGTGGTGTGGGATTGCGAATACACCCTGAACGATCTGGATGCGAACCGTCTCGGCGCCAGCGCCACCGTCACTCCCACCCGCTTTTACGACCGCGTGAAGCAGAATCCTGAATTCCGCCTGCTCTTCGCGGATCGCGTGCACAAGCACTGCTTCAATGGCGGGCCGCTGACTTCGGCAACGATGATCGCGCGCTACACGGCGATGGCTGACGTGCTGGAGCCGGCGATTGACGCCGAAGCTGCGCGCTGGGGCGACAATCCCAACACGCGCCAGGGCCGGCCCGACTACCGGAAGTCCCACTGGATCTCCGCGCGCAATACCATTCTGAATTCCTACATGCCGAACCGCCCGGCAATCGCGCTGGCGCAGTATCGCGCGGCGGGACTCTATCCGGCGACGGCCGCACCGGAGTTCAACCAGCACGGCGGAGTCATCGAGCCGCCGCTGATCACCTTCCCGGGCTCTCCGCAGGGCACGGTTTATTACACCACCGACGGCTCTGACCCCCGGCTGACCGGCGGCGCGGTGAATCCGACAGCGACCGGACTGACCGGCGGCAGCGCGACGGAGTCTTACTTCGCGCTGGAGGCGACGGGCTGGCGTTATCTCATCACTCCCACCGGGCTGGGTAACAGTGAAATCGTCGCCGGTCATGCGAGTTACGGCGTCACAAACTGGAAGCACCCTGACTTCGACGACGCGGCATGGACCACCGGTCAGGCCATGCTCGGCTACGGCGGCATCACCAACCGCACCATACGCACCACGGTCGGATTCGGCGGCGACCCGGCGAACCGTTATCCGACCACCTACTTCCGCAAAGCCTTCACCGTCGCGGATCCTGCGCTGGTGAGCAAACTGCTCATCGACGTCATCCGCGACGACGGCGCGATCATTTACATCAACGGGCGCGAAGCCGGCCGCACCAACATCCCCGCCGGCAACCGGACTTATGCGAGCTACGCCACGGGCGGAGCCAGCCCGGAGGATGCGGTGATCCGCATCGAGTATGTGCCGCCGCCGGGCGTGCTGCGGAGTGGCGTGAACATTCTCGCCGCTGAATTGCACCAGGAGAGTGCCGGCAGCGGCGACCTGGGCATTGATGTCGCACTCCAGGCGCAGATCACGAACTCCGGCATCACGCTCGCCCAAAGCGGCACGGTCAAAGCGCGGACGCGTTCGGCAGGCGGCGAGTGGTCGGCGCTCACGGAGGCTTTCTTCACCGTCGCCGCGGAGCCGGCCACGGCCGCCAATCTCGTCATTTCCAAGATTCACTATCACCCGGCGGACCCCTCCCCGGCGGAAGTCGGTGCCGGATTCGGCGATGACCGCATGTTCGAGTTCATCGAATTGATGAACTACGGCCCGCGCACGATCAGCCTCGCGGGACTGCAGTTCGTGGACGGGATTAACTTCACCTTCGCGCCCAACGTCGTCGCGGAACTGGCGCCTGGCCAGCGCGGCGTCGTGGTGAACAACACCGCGGCTTTCATAGCACGCTATGGGGCCGGCGTAAAAGTCTTCGGCCAGTTCGCGGGCGGCAATTTGAACAACGACGGCGAATCCATCGCCCTTGTGAATGCGGCCGGCGCGGACCTCTGGCGCTTCATCTACAATGACGGCGGTGCATGGCCGGATTCGCCGGATGGTCTCGGCCCGGCGCTGGCGCTCATCAGTCCAACCGCTCCGCCGAACAACGC
>JAQCER010000832.1 GCA_027618625.1 Verrucomicrobiota bacterium | reverse complement strand
CGATGTTGGCGGCGCTTTTCGGCGCGCTGAAAACGCTGACGCCGTACGTCACCCCTCGTTGTTGTTGTCGTCGTTGTGGCAGATTTTTTTCTAGCTCTAGTTTGATTCATATTTCTTGCAAACCGGCACCGTAGAAATTGAGTTTCAGCGCCGAGGAAAACGATTAATAATCAAGGATATTAGCACAATGGCAAATCATTTTGGTGACAATTCCGTGAAAATTGCACGTGGCAGCTTAGTTGCGACCCTTTTTGGGCATCAAGTGTCCTGTTCGCCTCTGGCCATCACCACCTTGCCAGTGCGAACGGTCTCGATAATTTCGAACGGGCTCAGTAAGCGAGTGGCGGCATCCAGCTTGGCGGAGTCACCGTGAATCATCGCGATCATCGACGTTTCGGTCAGATCGACCGCTTTGCCGCCGAAGTGTTCGATGACCTGTAAGGCCTCGGTGCGCGCCGGGCCCTGAACCAGAAACTTGACCAGGAGCAGTTCTTTTACCACAGCGTTCGAGCTGGTGTGCTCGGAGCAATGGATGACGTCGATCAATTTTTCGCACTGCTGGACGATCTGATTCAATCCTTCCGGGTCACCGCTGATCCCGAGCGTAAGGCGTGAGAAGCGCGGGTCGCGTCCCTGGGAGACGACGAGGGAATCGATATTGTATCCCCGGCGGGCAAAGACCTGGCAAATGCGCATGAGCACGCCGGGTTGATTGTTTACAAACATGCTCAGCGTATGGCCGCCAAGAATGTCTGGTGCAGGGGGAAGTTTGCTATCGGAAGTAACAATCGTTCGTGGCATGAATGGAAAATGTGCGGAGTTTCAGTTTGTGATGGGTAGATCGCAGCGCAGGCCGTGGATCAGGTGGATCCAATCGGTTTCTCCATCTTGTGCTTCGGTGGCTCAATCAGCATCGCTTCGAGCGCGGCGCCAGCCGGAATCATCGGAAACACGTTTTCTGTTTTGACACACTCGGCATTAATAATGACCGGGCCATCACGATGCTCTAAGGCACGCTTCAACACCTTCTCGACGTCAGCCGGGCGCTTTACACTGAGACCCAGTGCTCCATAGGATTCCGCCAGCTTGGCAAAGTCAGGATTTCCAACGAGGTCGACACCGCTCTCCCGATTGTCGAAGAACAGCTCCTGCCATTGGCGCACCATTCCGAGGTAGTGGTTGTTCAAAACGAGAACGATCACGGGGAGTTTGTGAACCACTGCGGTGGCAATTTCGCACAGCGTCATCTGGAAGCCGCCGTCACCGACGATCGCAACCACTGTTGCGTCGGGCTTGGCGAACTGCGCACCAATCGCTGCGGGAAATCCAAAGCCCATGGTGCCTGCTCCGCCGGAACTGATCCAGTGGAACGAGGCGTCGTTGCGGTAGAACTGTGCAGCCCACATCTGGTGCTGGCCAACGTCGGTGGTGACGATCGCTTTGCCTTCGGTCAGTTGGTAAAGTTCGTCGATTACCTGCTGCGCACGGAGCCCGCCCTGCTTGCGATAGCTGAGCGGGTATTTCTTTTTGTAGCCTTCCAGATGTTCCAGCCAAGGCTTCGTATCCAGGGTGACGATGTGCTTGTTCAACTCGGTGAGCACTGCTCGGGCATCGCCGATGACTTCAACGTCGGGGCGAATCATCTTGTTCATCTCTGAGGGATCGATGTCGATGTGGATGATGGTGGCATTGGCGCCGAACTTGTCGGCCTGGCCGATGATGCGGTCGTCGAATCGCGATCCGACGTTCAGGATCAGGTCACATTCGCACATTGCCTTGTTGGCGTAGGCGGTGCCGTGCATGCCCAGCATTCCCAGCGAAAGCGCGTGAGTTTCCGGGAACACGCCCTTTCCGAGAAGGGTAGACGTCACGGGGGCCTGCAGGGTTTCTGCCAATTGCATGAGTTCCTGGTCGGCACGGGCAATCATGGCTCCGTGTCCGGCGAGAATGACGGGACGCTTGGAGTCGCGGATCGCCCGGGCCGCCGCCATCACGGCATCCTGATCGACGATGTAGGCTGCCTCCGGGTTGTAGCCTGGAAGATCGGGTTCTTGGCTTAGGTCGCCTGTGAAGGGGCCCTGGCTGATGTCTTTCGGAATGTCGATGAGCACTGGGCCTGGGCGGCCAGTTGTCGCGATCCGGTAGGCTTCCGTGGCAATTCGTGGCAACGAATTGGTATCCCTTACCAGATAGTTGTGCTTCACAATCGGGATGGTGATGCCAAAAATGTCGGCCTCCTGAAATGCGTCTTTGCCCAGCATCCACGTGACCTGCTGGCCAGTGATGATGATCATCGGAATCGAATCCATCTGCGCAGTCATGATTCCAGTGATCGTATTGCCTGCGCCAGGGCCGCTCGTGACTAGAACCACGGCAGGTTTCCCAGTAGCGCGCGCGTAGCCGTCGGCCATGTGCGTGGCACCTTGCTCGTGGCGGGTGAGGACGAATTTCATGTTCGTCTTCACAGTCTCGAGGGCATCGAAGATCGGCAGGGCTGCTCCTCCCGAGTAGCCGAAGATATATTCGATACCAAGCTCGTTAAGGGTGTAGATGAGGGCTTGCGCTCCGTCCATTTTTGGTTCGCTCATATGAATAAGGTAAAATGAAGATTTTGACGGTAAAGCTGCCTTTGAATATTGGAGCAGTCAAAGGAAATTGATCTTTTCGGAGAGAAAGACTGAGTCGAGTAGGGTTGCAGTCATTCAAAATGGACAATTTTTAGGAAACTTTGCGAAATTGATGTCGTCTCTGTTTTGAAAATGTGTATCAAGAGAGGGGAAACTTGGA
>JAQCER010000831.1 GCA_027618625.1 Verrucomicrobiota bacterium | reverse complement strand
GACGTCCCAGACAAACCTGCCAATGCCTCGAAGATCTTCCGGGCAATCGCAAGCGCGAATATCAATATCGATATGATTGTTCAAAACGTGTCATGGGACGGCAAGGCTGACATCAGCTTCACTCTCCATAAGAACGATCTCGCGAAAGCAAAGGAAGTCCTTAAGCCGACCCTTGACGGCCTGGGAAACGAGGTTAGCCTTTCAGCGATGGACGGCATTGCGAAAGTAAGTGCTGTTGGCATCGGAATGCGTTCTCACTCAGGGGTAGCAGCCCAACTGTTCACTGCTCTGGGAGAAGCCGGAATCAACATCCAGATGATCACAACATCTGAGATCAAGATATCGGTGACCATTGTCGAGGCTGAAGCCGAAGAAGCTGCGCGCGTCGTTCATCGGGCTTTCGATCTTCATCATCCAAAAGGATCGTAAGTCCGCTTCTAAATGTTTTTCAGGTGAAGGACCGACTACTACCCGCTCCCAACCTCGAACAACCAAGATATGACTACCAGCAGAACGGGCTCTATTGAGATGCCGTCTATTTTCACAAGGTTAAGCCATGGGGAGCTTCGGCATTGCTTTCTCAAGATGTTGGCTCTGGGGACGCTTGTGCCTATGATCTGGAGCGGCATGACCGCCCCAGCGGCCGCAGACGCGCAGGGCATTCCTGAACCGGCGGCGGTGACACCGGAACCCGCAAAGGAAGAAGTCGATACCCACGTGCGGGTGCAGATTTATCTGGACGAGCGGAACTTTGGCCCGGGAAAAATTGACGGAGCCATCGGCGAGTTCACCCGTAAAGCCGTCGAAGCCTACTACACCTCCCGCGGCATCGCTCCTGTGGAAAACTGGGGCCCTGTCCTTGAGGCTGCCGCCAAGGCAGTGCCAAATCCCTACCGAACGTATACGGTGAAGAAGGAAGACATGAAGTTCGTGACTTCCGGCCTGCCAAACAGCCCAGAGCAACAATCCAAGCGCCGCTATCTCGGCTATCGCAGCATCGGCGAATTCATCGCCGAGCGCTTTCATACCGACGAGGCGTTTCTGGCGAAACTGAACAAAGGAGAGATTCGCAGCATCTACAATGTCGCGCCAGGGACGGAGGTGAAGGTGCCCAATGTCACGCCTTTCCTCATCGAAGAAATTCCGGAAGACGCGCGCTTCGAGGCGGATCCCGAGTTGAGCACCCGCAGCGCCATTGTGGATACCAAGGTCAAGCAAGCGACGTTCTGGGACAATGAAGGCAAGTTGATCGCGGCGTTCCCCATCACGCCGGGCCAGAGGCGTTTCATCCATCATGGCGAGTGGGAACTGCTCAATATGCACACCACACCGACATTCCGTTGGGACAAGAGCATGCTCTCACAGGGCAAGCGGAGCAGCACTTATTACAATTTACCCTCGGGACCGAACAATCCAGTCGGCGTCTTCTGGGGCGGAATCAGCAAGCAGGGCATTGGACTGCACGGCACCAATTCGCCCCACACTATCGGTCGTTCCCAAAGCGCCGGCTGCGTGCGATTTGCCAACTGGGATGCCGTCCGGCTCAGCAGCCTGGTCCGCCCGGGCAGCAAGGTCACCATCAAGTAAACGAGTCGGCAGGAAGCAATCCTGCGGCCTTCATCATACCGATGATGGTGTTGATGGCGTTGCCTTCGAGCCGGTTGTTCACGAACAAGAACGACGGGCGACGGCCATTTTCCGCAAGAGATTGGATCAACTCCGCGCCAGCTTCGCGTGCTTCGGCGTCGACTTCACGGGTTTCCTTGTAAGGACTGAACCGCTCGACTGCCTCCGCGTACGGGCGCCCTGGCTTGAGGAGGAATCGAGCACCCGCAAAGTCTGGCTGAGTTCGCGAACCAGGCATCGCCATCTGCTCGCGCACCGATGGCATGCGCTGCCAGTTGTTGTAAACATGGGCAATGCCATGCTGCTCCAGGCACGCAAAATAGTCGGGATGCAGAAAGCGTTCGTTACGGATCTCAACTCCATATTGCCAGCCAGTCGGCAGTTGTTCAAAGAAGCCATCAAGTCGCTCGACGAAATCCCGCCCCCGCTCGAAGTCGCTCTTGTAGAAGTGTGAGAACTCAAACATCAGCAACCCGATGTTACTTCGAAATGGCTGACAGGGGCCCAGGAATGCGGCTCTGAACAGATCCGCATTGAGGAAGTTCGGGTTCTCTTTCCCAGCCCTCTCGCCATAGCGTGGCAGCTGCGTGAATTTTTTCACCGTGATATCCTCCGTGACCTTGAACGAGAATCGAAAGTCGTCCGGCACCTGCTTCACCAGCCCTTCCAGATAGCGTTCTGAGGGGAACTGGTAGTAGCCACCATCAACGCATACCGTCTTGAAAACCTCGGCGTATTCCGCCAGGCATTGTTTATCGAAACGCGATTCAGAAAACTTTCCCCGCCAGGTGTAGTGTGCTGGATCGTAAAGTTGACCGCACCAACCTGGATACTTCCAGCTGGAGGTGCCCAGCAGCACATTGCGTTTCGCCAACGCAGCCACTGCATCCCGCAACTGTCCACGCTGCGGCCACGGATGCAGCTCTGGGAAAAGTTCACTCACAGGGTAATGAATCAGTGGTCCCCCGGCGTCGGTCAAGCTACTTGCGCCGCGTCCATCGAACCTGCCCATAGCGGGACTCCACCAGCGATGCGACATCCTGATCCAACGTCACCCCCGGGTGCCAGCCCTTCACCTCCACCGCCAGTAACCGAGCAAATACTTCCGGTAAATTCTGCGGCACGGTGATCCCTTGAATACTGCCCTGAAGCAGGATCCCACGA
>JAQCER010000830.1 GCA_027618625.1 Verrucomicrobiota bacterium | reverse complement strand
CTGAAGCCAATTCGCCCGGCAGGCCACACGCGTAGGGCGGGCGCGCTCAAGAGGAATCAGAGATAATGGTCGCGAGAAGCACCCCGATTGCCATGGGCCAAGGGTATCGAGTCGCTCCAATTCCTTGCCTGCTTTAAATACAGACAAAGGGGATTGAAGGGGCTATGAATCGAGAATGATTTGTCGCTGTTTTACCATCGCCCTCTCTCTCACCACGTTCGCCTTGCCCAGCGCGCTGCTGCGAGCGGACGATCCTGACAATTGGCCATGTTTCCGCGGCCCGACACGACAGGGAAACGTCGCGAACGCATCGCTCCCCGAATCCTGGAGTGAAACAGAGAACATCCGCTGGAAGACCGAGGTTCCGGGCGAAGGCCACTCCTCGCCGATCGTGTGGGGTGACCGCATATTCCTGACGACGACACTCGATGGCGGGGTCGCCTGCCATGTGCTGTGCCTCAATGGGGAAACGGGCGCGGTGATGTGGGATACCGAAGTCTTTCGCCAGGAGGTGGCCCGTAAGGAGGGGCGGAATTCCTACGCCACGTCCACGCCCGCGACCGACGGAAAGTTTGTTTACGCGGTCTTCGGCAGCGGGAGTATCGCGGCGCTCGACTTCGACGGCGCGGTGCAATGGACCTTCCGGGAGTTCAACTTTTACAGCCGACACGGGCTTGGCGCTTCGCCGGTGCTCGAAGACGGACTGCTCATTCTGCCGTGGGATTGGAGTCAGAATCCGAAGGATGGGGAGGAAAGGGTCGGGTGGCAAGTTCCTTGGGACAAGTCCTTTGTCTTTGCCCTCGACGCTGAAACCGGAAAGCTGAAGTGGAAAACCGGGCGCGGCCAATCCCGGATTTCGCACATTTCGCCGAACGTCTGGACCGATCCCTCCGGACGCAAACAATTGATAAGCGGCGCGGGCGACGTCATGCAGGGCTTCGACCTGAAGTCGGGCGAACTGCTCTGGACGGGCGATAACCAAGGCGAAGGCGTGGTGCCAAGCGTACTCATCGCCGGCGATCTCGCCATCGGTGCCAACGGCTGGGGCGGCTCTGAATCGGTGCGCGCTTATCGAATGACCGGAGCCGAGGGCGACGTGAGCGCAAGCCATCTCGCCTGGGAGCAGAAGAAGAACTCGCCGCGCATTCCGTCCATGGTTCATGTGCCGCCATATGTCTACGCCGTCACCGAAGGGGGGCTTGCCTGGTGCGCCCATGAGAACACAGGAGAGCTTGTGTGGAGGGAACGCCTGGACGGAACCTTCTCCGCTTCACCCATTGCCACCAAGGATCGGATCTATGTCACGAGCGACGCTGGCGAAACCGCCGTGCTGGCCACCGGAGCCGAAATGAAAGTGCTCAAACGCAACACGCTCCGGGAACCTGTTCAGGCTTCACCTGCCGTTCTGGGAAATCGACTGCTCCTGCGCTCCAACAAGCACCTCTTCTGCATCGGGCCTCAAGAGCCCTTCTGAGAGCGTTTTTTGCGGTTTTGAAGGGCTTGTGTCCCGAAGTTTGAGGCACTCGGGTGTAATCCCCTATCGATCAGAATCACGCCCGGCTGGATTGGATGGACGTCGCTCGCAGCCATTGTTGCGACGGTGGCAGCGGGCGCCTGGCCTGGGTTATTCATGAAGATCGTAGCGAGACGCGGCAAAAGGCTTCATTTGCAAGGCGCGGGCCACTTTTTCGGCTGAAAGAATCCAGGCTAGCTCCTGTCGCGGAGGTGTAGCATTCGCCGATCGTGGGACAGGGCGAGAAACGCCTTGCATCCCTCTACTGCCCAATGCAGATTGGATTCCGTGTCAGGACTCCCTCGAAGGAGCAATAAGCATTGACGGCAAAATGATCCCCAACATCGCCACCAGAAAATTGCTCCTGCCTGAAGACCCAGGATACTGGATGACGGTAATTCCAAAGGAGTGGAAGCCGACAACGCCCTGGTGAAGTAATCACAACCACACGATGAACAAGCCCACACGACTCGTTATCGGCATTTGTCTCGTCGGCTGCGCAGGCTTCTTGGTGGCTCTGCTGAGGACGGGCGCGCCACCAGAGATAGCCGCGGGGAAGAATGGACAATCCGCCGTCATGCAATCGCCTGTCACGCAGCCGCTGGCGGTGAACTCCAACTCGCAGCCGCTCCCGGCAAAAGGCACGGCGCTGCTGCCGCAGCCGCAGAAGGAGATTCCCTCAGCGCCGGGTGCCGGTGCGCCAGCTGCCTTCAATATCCAAGCTCCGGTTCCCAAGGTTCGTCCGCCGGAGGAGAGCATGTTGAGTTCCTGGGCCGCGCGCGATCCCGAAGGCGCAGGCCGATGGTTAAATCAGAACCGCGATCACCCGAAATTCGCGGACATGGTCCGTGGCTACGCGATCCAGATTGCCACCATTGACCCCGCCGCCGCCCGTCAGTGGGCCGCAGAGCTGAAAGGAAGCGACAGTTTCTTCACGCACGGCGGTACTCTGGAGCAACACATTGATGCGCTTGAGGCCATGCTCGCAGGTCCGGACGCCGCGCAGATCGAACAGCCGCAGAGGGTGCCCGAACCTTTTTTCCCGGCGGATTACACCCCGGTCCTTGTGCGGCAGAACCCGGATGAACTACCCGTGCTGGAGATGCAGCCCACCTCACCCATCTGACTCCAACGCCTTGGGCAGTGGTCACTGCCCACTCAGGTCATGATTCACGATGCCACCTGCCAGCTCATCGCCGAGTCGGCACCGGCCCCCGCGGGAATGCCGGAGAAGTAGGTAGGTAGTGCCTGGGAGAAAACGCGATTTTCGGGAATTTTC